>NZ_JBHYXZ010000027.1:72931-74487 GCF_042752395.1 Actinosynnema sp. NPDC059335
CGGTACCGCGCTAACACCTGTACCCCCGCCGCCTACGAGCTGCTCGCCGCCGACCCGGCGGCCCGGTTGCCGGCAACGCGTTCTGGCGTTCCGACCTGGGTCGCGGGTCGGACCGCCCCACCCGGTCACGGGTTGGTGACCGTCCAGGTGAACGTGGTCTGTGCGGGCGAGCCCGCGCCGTCGCCGGCCGACACGGTGACCGAGTAGGCGCCCGAGGTCGACGGGGTGCCCGAGATCACGCCGGTGCCGGCCGCGATGCCAAGGCCCGGCGGCAGGCCGGTGGCCGAGTAGGTCAGCACGTCGTCGTTGCCGTCCCACGCCTGGATCGCGAGGCTCGTCGCCTGGCCCCGGACCGCGGTGCGCGGCCCCGGGTTGGCGACCCGCTCCGGCAACTCCCCCCCGGCCAGGTAGGCGTCGATGGCCGTGCGCAGGTTCGGCAGCGGGCCGATCTCGAGCGAGCCGTTCTGCGGGGTGCCGGTGGCGATCAGGATCTCGCGGGCCCGGGCGGGGGACAGCGTGTCGCCGTTCGCCTTCGCCACGCCGAGCAGCGACGCCAGCGCCGACGCCACGATCGGCGACGCGCTCGACGTGCCGTTGAAGGCCGCGGTGTACTTGTCGTTCGGCCCGGTCCCGTACAGCGCGCCGTAACCGGTGGTGGTGACGCACTCGCCCCAGCCCTGCAGGTCCACCCGGCTGCCGTAGTTGGAGAAGCCGAGCTTGGTGCGGGGCGTGCCGGTGCAGCCCGGCGCGGAGCCCGCGCCGACGATGATCGCGCCCGAGTCCGGCTTGTCCGCCGGGAACCGCGCGCCGAAGCACGCGTTGTCCAGGCTCTGGTTGCCGTTGCCGCCCGCCTCCACGACGTGCCGACCGGACTGCACGGCGGTCACGATCGCGTCGTACACCGACGGCCACACCTCCATGGGCGCGTGGTTGCCGCAGTGGACGACCTGCTGCTCGATGAGGAGCACGTCGCCGACGCCCACGGCCGCGGCGGCGGTGAGGATCGAGTTGGCCAGGTCGTAGCCGTACTCCACGTTCACCGCGTTGGTGTAGTGCAGGCCGGCGTCGGGCACGAGCCCGGTCACGCCGAACCCGTTGCCGTCCGCGCCGATCACGCCGGTCACCGCCGTGCCGTGGTCGATGCTGCTCGGGGTGAAGTCCGGCGTGTGGTTGGCGATGAGCGCGCCGGGCAACCGCAGCTTGGCGAGGTCTTCGTGCTGCGGGTTCCAGTTGCGCTCCAGGTCGACCACCTTGACGTTGCCGCCCTTGCCGCCCGGGACGGTGGCCGCGTAGTCCGCGTCGATCCCGCCGCTGCCCGCCGGGTCGGCGTAGCCCTGCTGCCCGGAGAAGTCCGGGGTCACGGGCTCGGTGCCCTCCGTCCGCTCGTAGGCCACCTCGACGCCGGGCAGCGCGGTCAGCTCCCGCGCCGCGGCCTTGGCGTCCACGCCGGGCGCGAGCTGGACGCGGTGCCAGCGCTCCAGCCCCGGGGGGGGGGGGGGGCGCCCCCCCCCCCCGCCCCGCGCGCCCGCCCCCCCGCGCCCCCGCCCCCCCCCGCC
>NZ_JBHYXZ010000028.1:0-5908 GCF_042752395.1 Actinosynnema sp. NPDC059335
GCGCCGCCCGCCGCGCCGCGCCGCGCGCCCCGGCGCGCGCCCCCCCCCCGCCCCCCCCACGCTGGTCGTGCACGAGGGCCGCGTCGTGGCCGCGGACGGCGAAGTGGTCTGAGTTCCGTCGGTGGTCGCCGGTAGCGTGCGCGCCATGGACGTGGACCTGTGGGACGCCCTCCGGACGACGCCGTTGGCCGAGGTGCGGCGGCGCGCCGCGATCGTCGGCGAGCTGGCCGAGGTGGCGCCGATGGCGGTGGACGACGCGGAGCGGCAGGCGTGGAACGACGGCGGCGGGCAGTCGGCCGTCTGGTACTTCACCCCGGACGGTCGCGCGCTGCTGCTGACCTTCGACCACGAGTCGGAGTTGAACCTGTACGCCGAGGGCGACTACGCGCTCCAGGAGTCGTTCTACGACGGGGTGCCCGAAGACCTCGTGCGGCTGGTGCGCGACCGGCCGGAGAACTACGAGTCGCTCAACCTGGTGGACGAGGCGACCGGGCGGACCATCCACTACGCCGGCGGCGTGTTCTGGTTCGACGGCACGCGCTGGGAGCCCGCCGAGGGCTTCACGGCGTACTGCGAGCGCGAGGGCGTGGACGCGATGGGCGAGTCCGGCTTCGGCTACTGCCTCGACCCCTACCTGCTCGGCCGGGAGTTCACCCCCGAGTCGGTGGTCGCGAACCGGGTCGAGCACGGCTGGTACGAGGACGCGGCCGACCGCGAGGCCGCCCTGGCCGAGGTCCGGCGGCTGTTCGCCCGGCACGCCTGACCTGCCCGTCCGCGAGACCCCGGTCGAGGTCGGGACCCTTCGCCGGCCCCGCGCGACCCGCGAGGCCCGCTCCGGTCGTCCGGGGGATCCCCGCCGAGCCCGGCCTAGCGGGCGCACGAGGCGAACAGGTCGGCCCACTGCGCGGCCGTCAGGTCGCGCGGCAGGGTGCCGTCGGTGACGCCGTGCCGGCGGGCCCACGCCGCCGTCCGCGCCCACGGGTGGGCGGCGCGCACGATCGCCGGCACGCCGCGCCCCCGGCCGGTGAAGACCCCGTGCACGAACGCCTGGTACCGGCGCCGGTCGCGGGCGTCCACCAGCGGGGTCGGGCGGCGGGTCGCGGTCAGCAGGCCGCCGTCCACGGCCGGCCGGGGCCGGAACGCCGCCGCCGGCACCCGGCGGACCAGCTCGAACGAGTACCAGGGCCACCACTGGGCCGTCATCATCGTCGCGCCGCCGACCCCGGCGCGGCGGCGGGCGACCTCCCACTGGACCAGCAGCACGGCGTCCGTCCAGTGACCGGCGTGCAGGACGCGCCGCAGCACCGCCGTGGTCAGGTGGAACGGCAGGTTGCCCACCAGCACGTACGGCCCGGTCGGGAGCCGGTGGCGCAGGAAGTCCGCGTGCACGACCGACGTGCCCGGCCCGACCCGCCGGCGCAGCTCGCGCACGCGGTCGGGGTCGATCTCGACCGCGGTCAGCGGGCGGCCGAGCGCCGCCAGCGGCAGGGTCAGCGCGCCCGAGCCGGGTCCGATCTCCAGGATCGGCCCGCGGGTGGGGGCGACGAGGTCGACCACGGTCGCGATGACCGCGCGGTCGACGAGGAAGTTCTGGCCGTTCTCGTGCCGGCCGTCGTGGTGCGTGCGCACTGCTGGGGCTCCGCGGCTGCTGGGAGGCGAACCGGGCAGCGCGAAGACGACCGCCCGGCGAGGACTCGCTGGAGCGGCGGAGCGACCACGTGGGATGACCCGCCGCTAGACGCGGCGCAACCGGGTCACTGCGATAGCGCACATGCCGGCGACGCTAGCGCATCGCCGGCCGTGCCCCACAACGAATATCCGGGACCTACAGGGTCACCAGGGCCTTCCCGGTGTTCTCCCCGCGCAGCATGCCGATGAACGCCTCCGGCGCGCGCTCCAACCCCTCCGTCACGGTCTCCTGGTAGCGCAGCTTCCCCTCGGCGATCCACCCGCCGACCTCGCGCACGAAGTCCGCGCGCAGGTGCTCGTGGTCCCCGACGATGAACCCGCGCAGCGACAGCCGCTTGCCCACGGCGAGGCCGAGGTTGCGCACACCGGTCGGCGACGTGGTGTTGTAGTTCGAGATCGAGCCGCACAACGCCGCCCGGCCGTGCATCGTGAACGCGTCGATCGCGGCCTCCAGGTGCTCGCCGCCGACGTTGTCGAAGTACACGTCGATGCCGTCCGGCGCGGCCTGCGCGAGCAGCTCGGCGACGGGGCCGTCCTTGTAGTTGAACGCCGCGTCGAAGCCCAGCTCCTCCACCAGGTACTTCACCTTGTCCGCGCTGCCGGCGCTGCCGATCACCCGCTTCGCGCCGCGCAGCCTGGCCACCTGGCCCGCGACCTGCCCGACCGCGCCCGCCGCGCCGGAGACGAACACCACGTCGCCCTCCCGGAACGCGGCGACCTCCAGCAGGCCCGCGTAGGCGGTCATGCCCGGCATGCCGAGCACGCCCAGGTACGCGCCCGGCGGCGCCACCTCGGGGTCCACCTTCACCGCGGTGGACGCGTCCACCGCCGCGTAGTCGCGCCAGCCGAGCCCGTGCAGCACGGTGTCGCCGACCGCGAACCCGTCCGCCTCGGAGGCCACGACCTCGCCCACCGCGCCGCCGTCGAGGGCCTTGCCCAGCTCGAACGGCGGCGTGTACGACCTGCCCTCGTTCATCCGGCCCCGCATGTACGGGTCCACGCTCATCACGACGTTGCGGACCAGCAGTTGTCCGGCTCCGATCGCGGGCACGGGCACCTCGACCAGGTCGAAGTTCCCCGGCGTGGGGAAGCCCTCGGGACGGGAGGCCAGGCGGATCTCGCGCGCGTTGTCAGGCAGCGTCATACCGCGTGCAACACCGCCGCGGCGGAGCGCTGTTCCGCCGTTCAGGTGTGAGCTGAGTCCCGCAGTGCGGTCACGCTCCGGTAGCCGAACCCGAGCCGCCGGTAGACCGCCACGGCGGCCGGGTTGGCCGCGTCGACCATCAACGCGCACGTGCCGTGCTCGGCCAGCAGCGCGGCGGCCACGAACGAGCACACGGCGGTCGAGAACGACCGGCCCCGGTGGTCGGGGTGGGTGGCCACGCCCGCGAGGAACCCGACCCCCGGCGCGGACCACGCGTCGGCGGCCACCGACACCGGCACGCCGTCCGCGAAGACCCCCGCCCACCGTGACGGCCCCGGCTCGCGCGGCCACACGTACGAGTTCGGACTGGCCTTGCGCAGCAGGGCGGCCACGTCGTCCCACTCGTCCTCCGCCAGCCACCGCGGGCCGGCGTGGGCCGTCAGGGACCCGGTGCGCTCCATCCACCCGAACGTGGCGTGCGCGGGCCAGTCCAGCTCCTCGGCCACGACGGCGGTGACCAGCGGTCGGAGGCCCGGCCGCGCGTGCGCCCGCAGCAGCGCCGCCACGTCCGCCGCCGGCCCGGCGAGCACCAGCCGGTCGAAGCGGTTCAACGCCGGCGCCCGCACGCCCACCGCGTCCCCGTGCGCCCACGCCGCGCCGCCGCGACCGGGCAGCAACGCCTGCGCCGCCCACCTCACCAGGGAGTCGGGGCAGGCGGCGGCGACGTCGGCGGGGGAGGACAGGGCGCGCACGACCGGCATCATCACCCACTCCGGAACGGTCGCCGCGAGGGCTCCCGACGTCGCGGCGGTGTGTGGTCGTTTTGTGAGTTTCGCTCCCTAACGTCGGCCGCGAGGCTGACGAGGGGAGCTGAACTTGCGCACAACGCGCCGTGTCGGCGCGGTGACGACGGTGCTCGCGGTGATCTTGTCGGTGCTGCTGCCGACGACCGCGAACGCCGCACCACCCGCCGTGTCGTACGTCAACATCGTCGCCCACCAGGACGACGACATCCTGTTCATGAACCCGGACCTCGCGAACTCGATCACCGCGAACCGGCCGAACACCACGATCTTCCTCACCGCCGGCGAGAACACGTACGAAGTGGGGCCCGGGCAGCGGGGGAACCCGTCGCTCGCGCACTGCCGGGGCGCCGGCCCGATCGACCGCGAGGACTACGCGCGGTGCCGCCAACTCGGGGCGCGGGCCGCGTACGCGCAGATGGCCGGCGTCGCCGACCAGTGGAGCGAGGAGATCCGGACGGTCGACCTGGGCGACCTGACGGTCGACGTCGAGGTGCACACGCTGGTCAACCGCCCCACCCTGAGGCTGCTGTTCCTGAACCTGCCGGAGCACGCGAACACCAGCCCCGACGTCATGGTGCCCCACGAGGGCGCGCAGTACGACCCCGACCTGGCCGGCGCGAGCCTGTACCACCTCTGGTTCGACGAGCGCGGGGCGCGCACGATCGTGCCCAGCGGCACCGCGCTCTGGCCGGACGACATCCGCAGTTGGTACCCGGACCGCGCCGTCACCGTGGAGGTGCTGTGGCACCTGCTGGAGTGGCTGCGACCGACCGTGATCCGCACGCAGGACCCGGAAGCGGACCTCCGGTACGAGGACCCCGCCAAGCTGCACGACCACAGCGACCACGTGATCGGCGCCCGGTTCGCGGCCGAGGCGGCGCGGATCTACGCCGGGCCGAGCGGGCGCGCCGTGGTGCGGCTGGCGCCCTACCGCAACTACAACATCGCGAACATGCAGGTGAACCTCGGCGCGGGCAAGCGCGCGGACAAGGCCGCGACGTTCGCCGGGTACGACCAGTGGGACCGCAACACGTCGGCCGACCCGCCGTACACCAGCTGGAACTCGCGGATGTTCCACCGCTACACCACCGGCACCACGTGGGCCGGCGTGAACCAGGACGGCCGGCCGCAGGTGTTCGCCGTGCAGAACGGCAAGCTCGTCACCTGGTGGCGCGACGACGTGGAGCAGACCTGGAAGGGGCCGCAGGTCCACCAACCGCCGGGTCCGCTCGCGCCGGGGATCTCGGTGGCGGCGAACGCGGGCGGGCGGCTCCAGCTCTTCGCGCGACGCCTCGACACGCACGAGATCGTCACGATGTGGCAGAACGTGATCAACGGCGACCTCGTCGGGTGGGACACGCTCGGCAACCCGAACGCGGGCACCGACTTCGCCGCCCAGGTGGGCACGCCGGTGGCGGCGCGGACGTCGGACGGTCGCATCCGGGTGTTCGTCAAGAACGGCGGCGGCGGCCTCAGCGTGAAGGCGCAGACGAACCCGGAGGACGGGTTCGAGCCCCAGTGGCAGGACGCGGGCGGCGCGGGGCTCCAGGACGGGCTCGCGGTCGGGCTGGACCGCTCGGGCGGCACCGACGTGTTCGGGTACGCGGTCGGGACGGACCAGGTCGGACGGATCCTGCACTGGTTCGCGACGCCGCCGGACGCGAACAACACCATCCCGCCGTTCACGCTGAAGCCGGCGCCGTTGACGGGCTTCGAACCGGCCGGGCCGCCGTCCGTGGGCCACGACCGCGACGGCCGCCAGGAGGTGTTCTACCCGCTGGCGACCAACAACGGCGGTGACCGGGCCGGGCAGGTCGGCCACACCTGGCAGAACCCCGACGGGAGTTGGACCGGGACGCTGGAGTCGATCTCCGGTCAGGGCGTGCTCGGCCCGCCCGCCGTGTCCGACGCGCCCGGCACGGGCACGACCGACGCCCGGATCATGGTGTTCACCACCAACAACGGCGGCGGGGTCAGCACGACGAAGCAGTACGGGGCCGGCATGGGGTTCAACCCCCAGTGGTCGGACCTGGGCGGGTTCGTCGTCGGCCAGCCCTCCGCCGTGCCGGACGGGTCCGGCCGGGTCCACGTGTTCACGTTGACCGACAGCGGCGGCGTGGCGTTCCGCGTGCAGACGGCCGCGAGCGGGGCCGCCTCGTTCGGGCCGTGGCAGACGCTGGCGTCGCCGTAGTCGAGGACGGCGACAGGGGTGGGGGGGGGGGGGGGGCCCCCCCCCCCCCCGCGGGGGGGGGGGGGGGGGGTTATAAGA
>NZ_JBHYXZ010000028.1:5918-49635 GCF_042752395.1 Actinosynnema sp. NPDC059335
AACGCGCGCCGCGCCGGCGGCCCTCTCGACTGCGCGGGCGCGAGAGCGCACGAGCAGGGACTGCTGGTCGGGCGGTGGTTGCGCGCCTAGCGCCCCCCCCCCCCCCACCCCGGCGTTCAGGCCCCCTTGCGGAACAGGGCGCGTTTCTGCAGCGACTCCTCCAACGCGCGGAACGCGAGGTCCAGCGCGGTGTTGTACTCGCTCTGGTCGCGCGGCGGCACGGACTCGTCCGGCGCGGGCACCGTGGTCATGGTGAACCACCGCTCGTCCCACAGCAGCCCGACCACGGCCTCCCAGTGCTCCGCGACGACCTGCTTGACCAGCTTCTCCTGGTCGATGACCTCGGCCATCCGGTCCTGCGAGGCGGCCAGCCGCTCCAGCAGCACCCGCACCCTGGCCCGGTCGGCCGCGCGCATCCGCTCCACCGACTCGCCGGCCAGCGCGACGACCTCCCGGTACCGCTCGATCGCCGAGACCGCCTCGACCTCCGGCGCGCCGTGCCCGCCGGCGCGCTGCGCGGGCACCACTGAGGCGTGGGTGGTCATGGTTCCTCCCCGGGGTCGAACGGGATGACGACCTGCGGCCGCGAGTGCTCGAACCGGTCGAAGAACAGGCCCCGCCGCGGTCGGGGCGACCACGCGATCACCTGCTCCGGTCCGAACGACAGCAGCTCCTTGCCCTGGATGTCGAACGCGATCCACGCGCCGATGTCGTCGTAGACGCCCGGCGGCAGGCTGTTCTTCAGCCGCTGCGCGCCACGCCACCAGCCCAGCACGTGGGTGCGGTTCTCCGGCCCGTGCTTGAGCACGGTCCGCAGGTGGTCCAGCCCGGAGACCCGTGTCGTCGGGTTCTTCGCCTCCAGGAGGGTGTGCGCCGCGTCCACCGCGTAAACCACCAAGTAGTGGGGTTGCGGCGGCGCGCCCGTCTCGCCGGTCATGCTCGCGGTGATGCCGCCCGCCGTGCGCTCCAGCAGCGCCTGCACGCCGTCCAGGCCCAGCACGTCCACCGAGTGGCCCGCGTCCTCCAGCCGCTTGGCCAGCCGCTGCGCGTGCGGCCAGGCGTCCTCGGCCAGGCACGCCAGGGTGAACCGGGCGTCGCCCGGCTCGTGCTGGCGGGCCAGCGACAGCGCCGCGCCGCCCAGCACGCCCGCCGCGTCGTCGGCCAGCGAGCCCAGCACCGCGATGTTGCGGCCCGGCGTGCGGGCGAAGCGCACCTTGGCCGCGCTGCCCGCCACGTCGATCACCTGGCCCAGCAGCACGGTGGGCGCGCCGCCGTCGACCGGCCGCAGCGCCCGGAAGTCCGGCAGCGCCCGCAGCACGGGCACCTTGCTGCCGTCGAACAGGATCGGCTCGGCCAGGTCCGGCGGGCGCAGCCGGTGCAGCTCGGCCTGGAGCACGTCGAACGTGCCCTTCGCGGTGGCGTCGGGGATGCGCGCGACCTCATTGCCCGGCCGCACTCCCGACTCGTGGTTCACCACCGCGTGCCAGCGCGGCAGCTCCACCGCGGCGTCGTTCTGCGGCTCGGCCAGCACCCGCCGCGCCTTCGGCAGCGCGATCCGCACGGTGAACTGCTCGAAGATCGCCGACTTGCCCCAGAAGCCCTCGATGCCGGACACGTCCTGGCTCGACAGCACCAGGTGGATGCCCTGCGACCGGCCGCGCCGCGCCACGTCCTCCAGCAGCTGGGTGGCCTGCGCGGTGACCTGGTCGCGTTCGCCGAACAGGTACTGGAACTCGTCGATCACCGCCACGATCCGCGGCCAGTGCCCGTGCGGGTCCTCCTCGCGCAGCTGCTCCAGCTTGGTGACCTCGTGCCGCTTGGCCGCGTCCGCGCGCCGGCGCATCTCGTCGGCCAGGAACGCGAGCAGCGCCACGCCGAACTCGCGGTCGGTGTTGACGTTCACCCCGACCAGCCGGGCGTGCGGCAGCCACGTCGGGTCCTTGCGGCCCGGCGCGAACTGCGCGAACGACACGCCCTCCTTGAAGTCCAGCAGGTACAGCTCCAGCTCGTCCGGCGCGTACCGGGCGGCGAGGCTGCCGAGCATGGCGTAGAGGAAGTTCGTCTTGCCCGAGCCGCTGGGACCGCCGATCAGCGCGTGCGGCGACGTGTCGCCCAGCCCCACGTGCACCGGCTCGCCCTCCAGGAACCCGACCGGGGCCAGGACGCCCGCCGAGGAGTCCTCCGCCCAGAACCGCTCCGGCAGCAGGTCGGCGAACGTGCTGAGCCGGTTGCGGCGCTCCTCCCGCTTGTCCGCGATCGCCGCGCACGCGCGGGGCACCTGCGCGCGGGGCAGCGGCGGGTCGAGCGCGACGGTGACGTGCCGGCCGGTCATCGTGCAGGTCGCGGACTGGTCGGCGGCGACGGTCACGGTCTCGATCGGCGAGTTGACCGTGACCGGGATGTCCACGATCACCAGCTGGATCCCGGCCGCCAACCCGTTGCGCGCCACGCGTTGCAGCTGCTGCTGCTGGTCCTCCTTCAACGGCTGCCGGTTGCCGAACAGCACCGCCACCCGCCACGGCTCGGTGCGCCGCCCGCCCGCCGCCCGGACCGACTGGTGGCCCTCGGTCAGCACGCCGGTGTGCACGCGCCGGATGTGGTCGGACAGCTCGTCCAGCAGCTCGTGCAGCCGCGCCGGGTCGTGCACGGTCAGCAGGCCCGCGCGGGTCAGCGGGTACAGGCCGGGCAGCGCGCCGGTGAGCTGGCCGACGTCCCACACGTGGACGTGCACCAGGCCGGGCTGGAAGTGGCTCAGCACCCGCAGCAGCAGGTTCTCCACCAGCGCCTCGGCGGTCGCGCGGCTCTCGTGCACGGAGGAGACGTGCAGGTGCGAGTGGTCGAGCAGCGGCACCGCCACCGGGAACCGGCGCGGCTCCGGCGCGCCGCGCACCACGCCGGTGCCGATGCGCCACAACTCGGGCA
This sequence comes from Actinosynnema sp. NPDC059335, assembly GCF_042752395.1. Lineage (NCBI taxonomy): Bacteria > Bacillati > Actinomycetota > Actinomycetes > Pseudonocardiales > Pseudonocardiaceae > Actinosynnema > Actinosynnema sp. NPDC059335. The sequence continues at coordinate 8,841 of NZ_JBHYXZ010000028.1, forward strand.
CGCCCTCGCCGTCGGCCGTGCCGGGCGTGCCGAGCCACGCCTCGGGCGGCCACGACGCCGGGCCCTCGGCCGCCGCGTTCACCAGCGCGGTCAACTGGTCCGGCCCGCGTTCGGACCACTCGCGGAACGCCTCGACCCGGTCGACCATCGCCTGCGCGACCTGCTGCGTGAACAGCGGGTTGGCCAGCGCCTTGGCCAGCAGCGGGTCCTCCAGCGCCCGGTCGACGCCGTCGCCGCGCAGCATCACCTCGAACATGTCGCGGGCGCGCTCGTCGGCCAGCAGGCGGTGCTCGCGCGCGGCGTTGCCGAGCGCGGCGGCGACCGCCCTGCGGAACTCCGCGAAGGAGGTCTCGATCCTCCTGCGGCGCTCGTCACGCCTGCTCACGTCACAGCTCCACGGCTAGGCGTTGGACCAGTTCCAGGCTGCCCACGATCAGCTCCAGCTCGGCGGCGAACTTCTCGCCCGCCGCCGCGAACCCGGCCGGCACCAGGGACTCGTGGTGGTCGGCGCCCGCCTCCAGCAGGATGTCGACCGCCTCGTCCAACGCGTGCTGGGCCTCGCGGACGCTGCGGTAGGCGTCCCGGAGCAGCTCGCAGCTCTGTTCCAGCGCGAGCCTGACCTCGCCTACCGACGTCACGTCACAGCCTGGAGTTGATGCTCTCGGCCTGGGAGATCCCCGCGCCGAGGTGCTTCTGCAGGTCGGACACGCCGCTGACGACCTCGGCGAACCGCGCGTTCGCCTGCTCGACGTCGGCCTGGACGCTGCCCTGGGTGGCCGTGCTGAGCAGGGCTTGCGCGTCCTCGGCCAGGTCGGCGGCCTGTTGCAGGGCGTTGACGCTCTGGCCCGCCTTCTCGACGGCCTGAGCGATCGCGTTGCGGACCTCTTCGATGCTGGCCATGTCGGCTCCCGACCCCTCCTGCGGACTGCCTGGGTTCCTATAGTTGAAAGTAGTACCTAAAGTTTCACGATTCACAAGCAAGATCGGCTGACCGGGTGGGATGTGAAAACCACTCGATCGGGGCAGCGCGAACGATCTCAGTCGGGCACCGTCCACACGAATGCCGAGGCCGGTGTCGCGGTGAGTTCCATCGCGGCGATGCCCGCCGCCGGCGCCGGCGCCGCCGACCAGCGGATCGACCCGGACGGGCCGGACCACTCGACCGGCGACCACCCCGAACGGCCCAGCGACGCCACCGCGTCGTGTAGCGCGACCGTGGGCGAACTGACGCTCGAACCGAGATCCATGTGCACGCTCAGTAGGTGCCCGTGCGGAGCCACCCGGGTGATCTTGCCACTGCGCGCGACCCGGCTCGCTACCGCCCGCGCTTGCCACTCGGCGCTCGCGGACCGGTCCGTGGCCACGTCGACGCGCAACGACAGCCGGGTCTCCGACCCCGGGTCGGCGGTGATCACCCGTTCGGGCGCGGGCGTGTCCGTCGAACGGCCCTGCGGCTCGCGGTCCCGCCCGGCGTCGGGCGCGCCGGCCTCCCGGGTGTGGTGCTGCTGCGAGGGGTCGCCGCCCGCCCACGCCTCGACCAGCAGCCGCTCCGCGCCCGGCACCAGGGGGTCGAGCAGCGCGGGGTCCTCCAGCACGGTCCACGCGGTCGGCGGCTCGCACGCCACCCGCGGGGTGGGGAACTCGTCGCCGAGCTGCCGCACGAACGCGCGCACCGCCCGCGCCAGCGCGCCGGCCACGTTGCCCGACGCCCGCTCGCCGCTGACCCGGCTGATCGTGACCGACCAGCAGCCGGGTTCCTCGTCGGAGCAGTCGAAGGCGCGCACGACCCGCCCGCCGACCCGGCGCAGCAGTGCGGCGCAGGCGGCGCGCGCCTGCTGCTCGTCGTCGGCCGCCACCACCGCGGTGATCAGCAGCTCAAGGTCCTCTACCACCATCTCGGGAACGAATTGTCCACGACACGCCTGTTGCGCGTGAGGGTGCCACTGATGTCACCCATAAGCAGGGACTTGCGCCCACCCCTCGTGATGTCCGCTGATCAGGCCGTTTTCGCCACTTCAACCTTCGTTCACACGATGCGGTCGGCGACCTCCGACGCGCCGCCGTGCGAGGTAACGATGTGAGCGCATGGCCAACGACACCAAGGAGGTTCCACCATGCGCAGCATCATCCGACTGGTCGCGGCGGGCGCGCTTTCGCTCCCGATCATCATCGGTGCCGCGGGCATCGCGTCGGCCGACGTCGAGTTCGACCAGTCCGACGTGGCCGCCACATCGCAGGGCGCCAGTGTCTACGACCAGGCTGCGGGTGCCGACGACTACGGCAACTCCTACTACTACGAGCAGTACCAGCTCGCCGGTGAGGATGGCGCCGGGTCGTTCCTGGTCGTGTCCTGGGTGTACGACGGCCACGCGGGTTACTTCGACAACTACAGCTGGTCCGGCCCCGATGGCGCGTGGACGGGCGACACCTCGGCCACCGCCGACGCCCCGGACTACTACGACGATGACGACTACGACGGTGACGACGACTACGACGACGAAGACCACTACGACGACTGATCACTGACGGGGTGGGGCGGCGCGCCGCGTGCCGCCCCACCCGTTCATGTCCGCGGCTTGACCTGGAGCGCGCTCCGGCGTGTTGGGTGGTCCCATGACGAACTTGCGGGACAAGGTCGCGCTGGTCACCGGCGCGTCGTCGGGCATCGGGGAGGCGACCGCCGTCGCGCTGGCGCGCGAGGGCGCGGCCGTGGTGATCGCCGCGCGGCGCGTGGAACGGTTGCGCGCACTGGAAGAACGGCTCGCGGGCGACGGCGCGCGGGTGCTGTCGATCGCGCTGGACGTCACGGACGAGGCCGCGTGCCGGGACGCGGTGGCGCGCACCGTCGAGGTGTTCGGCGGGTTGGACGTCCTGGTCAACAACGCGGGCGTGATGCTGCTCGGCCCGGTGGAGGGCGCGGACACCACCGACTGGACCAGGATGGTGTCGACGAACCTCCTGGGCGTCCTGTTCCTCACCCACGCCGCCCTGCCGCACCTGGTGGCGCGCAAGGGTTCGGTGGTGCAGGTGTCGTCCACGGCCGGCCGCGTCGCCCGCGCCGGCACGGCGGTCTACAACGCCACCAAGTTCGGCGTCAACGCGTTCAGCGAGGCCCTGCGCCAGGAGGTGACCCAGCGCGGGGTGCGGGTCGTCGTGGTCGAGCCCGGTGTCGTGGAGACCGAGCTGCGCGAGCACATCACGAACCAGGCGGCCAAGGAGGACATCACCGCGCGGGCGCGGGCGATGCGGCAGCTCCAGGCGGAGGACGTGGCCGCCGCAGTGTGCTACGCCGTGACGCAGCCGGACCACGTGTCGGTCAACGAGATCCTGGTGCGGCCGACCGACCAGCCCTGGTGAGCGCCCCTCAGCGCGGCCCCAGCACGCGGCGCGCGAACGCCAGCACGTCGGCGACCACCTCGGCCGAGTTGGTCTCGTGGAACACGTCGTGCCGCGCGCCGGGGTAGAGGCGCTCCTCGAACAGCAGGCCCCGCAACCGGTCGGTGCCGGTGCGGGTGTCGGCCGCCGGCACCCACTCGTCGGCGTCGCCGTGCAGCCACAGCGTCGGCAGGTGCTCCAGCGCGGGCCCGTAGTTGACCTGGTCGAGCGCGCGTTCCAGCGCCTCCAGCGTCTCCCGCCGGTACGGCCCGTGCCACACCAGGGGATCGGCCGCGTACCGCTTGCCGACCTCCGGGTCGCGCGACAGCAGCGCGGGGTCGAACGGCTCGGTCGCGGACTCCGGCGAGCCGAGCTGGTCCAGCCCCTGCCACGTGCCGAGCACCGGCGCGGACAGCACCAGCGCGGTCGGCGGGTCGAGCTGCGCGTACCGGGCGGCGACCAGCCCGCCCTCGGCGTGCCCGATCAGCACGGTCGGCAGGTCGGACGCGGCCGAGGCGACCGCGGCGGTGACGTCGGCCAGCACGCCGTCGAAGTCGGTGATCAGCGCGCGTTCGCCCTCGGAGCGGCCGTGGCCGACGAGGTCGGGCGCGACGACGAGCGCGCCCGCGCCCACCAGGGCCTCGGCCACGTCGGCGTACCGGCCGCTGTGCTCGCCGTAGCCGTGCACGATGACGGCGAGCCAGTCGGCGTCCAGGTTGGGCCAGGTGCGGACGGCGAGTTCCCCGGCGTGGCCGGGGACGTTGGACTCGATCACCTAGGCAGCGTAGAACGCGCTGATCTCGATCTTCCCGCCGGCGCACACCGGACCCAGGCCCCACTGGAGGTTCACCGGCTCGGTCTCGTCCGGCGGGATGGCCGCGGCCCGCGGCGCCTCGGCCTGGCACGGCCGGTCGACCGGCTCGTCACCGGTCGGCACGACGGTCCAGTGCAGGTTCGCCGCCGCGGCGGCCCCGGGCGTCAGCGTCACCGGCGACGGACCGGGGTCGGGGGTGCGCTGGAGGTCGGTCGGCAGCGGGTTGCCCGCGGCGTCGAGCAGTTGCAGGCCGCTGTAGCCGTTGACCGTGCACGGGGCCGCGCCGTTGTTGGTGATCACGAGCTTGCCGTACCGGTTGCCCGCGCCCGCGTCGGTCGGCTCCACGGCGCCCGCGAGCACGGCGGCGGTGCAGCGGCCGGCCGCCTGGCCGGTCGCCTGGCCCGACGACGGCGCGACCGACGAGGGCGGCACCGGGGCCGCCTCGGCGGACGAGGACGTCGAGGCGGGCGGCTCGACCCCGAGGGTCGACCGGTCCGCCGCTTGTTGGGGGCTCCCGCACGCGGTGAGCGCGACCGCCAGGGCGCCGAACGCCACGAGTCGCCTCATGTCCACCTCCCGGCTCGGAACGGGTCCTTGTTCCCAGGACGTACCCCGGCCCCGGTCGGTTGGGTGGATCGGCGAGGAATTCACCGGATCGGGGGCATCATTGACGGTTCTCGACCCAGCCGTCCGGCAGCAGCGGCATGCCGGCGACGGGGGCCGTCCACAGGTAGGTCCAGCACATCCGCCCGTCCGGCAGCGCCACGCGCACGCGGCGGTACTCGTCGCCCTCGTACTCGTCCAGCGCCGGGAGGGCCTCCTCGGGGCGTTCGAGGCGCAGCACGTGCCCCGGCACGGCGGCCTGGCCGAAGGGGTGGCGGGAGGCGTTCGGGCCGGAGGTCTCGGGCGCGGGGCGCAGCGCGGGGTAGCCGCGGCCGGTGTCGTGCAGGGCGCCGGGCAGCCGGGCGGGCTCCGGGTCGCCCACCACGAACGGGGCCACCAGGGGCCACGCGGTCGAGCCGGGCCGGAGGGTGCCGTACACGAAGAGGCGGTCGGGCCAGTCGTCCGGCGACGGGTCGCCGTGCACCGGGGTCACGTCGAGGCCGTCGCCGTCGGCGGGCCGGCCGCCGAGCCGTCGCGCGCCGCGCTGGTCCACGTCGGCGCAGCGCACGGGTCTGCCGTTGACCAGCAGCGGCATCCGCCGGGTGCCCGCGCCGGTGTAGGCCAGCACGGAGTCGACCACGGCCCCGTTGAACAACGTCACCCGGCCGGTGTGCACGCGCACGAGCCGGTACCGCAGGCCGCGCCCCTCGCAGCGGTCGAGGACGCGCAGCTGCTCCGCGGTGGCGAACCACACCGCGTGCTCCTCCTCGACGCCCGGCGCGGCGGCGAGGGTCGCCGGGCGCTGGCCGTCGGTCTTGCGCAGGCCCGCGGCCCAGACGGCGGCCAGGCCGTCGCACCGGGCGCGCAGCACGACCGCCGGGCCGGTCAGTCCCAGTTCCTCGCGCAGCCAGGTCACCTTGGCGGGGTTGGCGTTGGAGCCGTACGCCAGCACCGGCATCCGGCCGGCGAGCGGCGGTTCGCCGTGCCGGGCCAGCCACTCGTCCAGGTCCTCGCCGTCGGGCGCGACGCGCCACCCGGAGTCGGCGCCCGGGTCCGGCGTGACCGGCCACCCGGCGCCGTCGAGGTGCACGAAGCAGTGTCCCGGCCGAGCTCCCGGATAGGGCTCGGCCGGGTGACTATCGTCGGTGAACGGCTGCGTCATGGCTCCCATTCTGGCAAACCTCACTCGGAATTCATCCGTTGTTGGTTTCTACGGAGTGGAAGAGGTCCGAGCTTTCGAGGCGTCCGGAGGGAGCTGTCTCGGGTGTTTCGGCCGAACTGGATCGCTTCACATCGGATGTGTGAACGTGACCTGTCACACGTTCTCGGCCCGCCGCGCGTCGTACTCCTCCTGTGCCGCCCGGAAGTTCGGCAGGTTCTCCTCGATCCAGCCGAACAAGTTTCGGATCTGCTTCGCCGCATGGGTGCCCAGCGGCGTGAGCGAGTAGTCCACCCGCGGCGGGATGGTGGGGTGGGCCTCGCGGCGCACCAGCCCGTCCCGCTCCAGCGCCTGGAGCGTCTGGGCGAGCATCTTCTCGCTCACCCCGGTCACCGCCCGGCGCAGCTCGCCGAACCGCTGCGTGCCGTCCAGGAGCTTGCCGAGCACCAGGCTGCCCCAGTGGCCGGTGGCGTGGTTCGCGATGACGCGGGAGGGGCAGTTGCGGTCGTATACGTCACCTCGCGGCTCCATGGCGGCCACGGTACCTGGATGCTTTCCGAGTCGTCAGTACCTGACGTTCGGGTAGGTGCTTTCGAATGGTTAGCGTCGTGCCTACCGTGGGCCGCATGACGACCTTGATCACCGGCGCGACCGGCCACCTCGGCTCCCTGATCCTCAAGCACGCCCTCGACCGCCTGCCCGCCGACCGGCTCGCCGTGTCCGTCCGCGACCCGGAGAAGGCCGCGGGGCTGGGCGTGGAGGTCCGCGCGGGCGACTTCGACGGCCCCCTCGCGGACGCGTTCGCCGGCGTGGAGACGCTGTTGATCGTGTCGGTGGACGGGCCGGACGAGATCCGCGTCCGCCGGCACCTGAACGCGGTGCGCGCGGCGGCCGACGCCGGCGTGCGGCACATCGTCTACACGTCGGTGACCGACGCCGACACCTCGCCGCTGGGCCTGGCCGCGGTGCACAAGGCCACCGAGGAGGCGATCCGCGCGGTGGGCGTGCCGTTCACGTTCCTGCGCAACGGGATGTACCACGAGAACTACCTGCCGCAGGGCCCCGGCCCGATCGTCACGGCGGCGGGCGACGGGCGGATCGCCAGCGCGTCGCGTGACGACCTGGCGCTCGCGGCCGCGGTCGTGCTGAGCACGCCGGGGCACGAGAACGCGGTGTACGAGCTGACCGGGCCGCGGGCGTGGAGCTTCGACGAGCTGGCCGCGGCGGCGGGCACGACGCACCGGGCGGTGGGCGCGGAGGAGCGCGTGGCCGGGCTGAAGGGGTTCGGGCTGCCGGACTTCCTCGCCGAACTGCTGACCGACATCGAGGTGAACATCGGTCGCGGCGTGCTCTCGGAGGTCCGGCCGGACCTGGAGAAGCTGATCGGGCGTCCGCCGGTGGCGATCGAGGACGTCGTGCGGGCCTGATTCCCGGCCGTGGCGCGGCTGCTCCCGGGGGCGGGGCGGCTGTCGCCGGACGACCGTGCGCGGTCGACGATCGGCGGCTGTCCGGCCGGCGTGCGCGGTCGGCCGCTCAGCCGTCGATGAGCAGGGCGGCGTCGATCTCGCGGTGGGCCTCCGGGTGCTCCTCCCACCACTTCGCGTAGCCGGGGTTGCGGGGCAGCACCGCGCGGTACGCCTTGGCCGCGGCGGTGAAGACGTCGTGGGCCCGCCCGGCGGCGGGCCCCTCGCGGCGGGTCGCCAGGAGCAGGTCCACCATCAGCGGCGAGCCGCGCAGCGGGCGGATGACGATGCCGTCGCCGCTGCGCGACTGCGGCAGCGCGAACGACACCGCCCCGTTGGTCACCAGGCTGCGGGCGGTGCTCGCCTCGTGCGCGTGGTGGGTGAACCGGGGCGTGAACCCGGCCGCCGCGCACGCCGCGAAGATCTGGAGCCGGTTGCCGACGAACTCGTCCGGCGGCGAGACCCAGTCCCGGTCGGCGAGCTGCCCGAGGTCCACCTCCTCCTGCGCGGCCAGCGGATCCGTCTCGGGCAGCGCCACGAACTGCGGCTCGCTCACCAGCCGGCGGACCTCCAGCCCGCGCAGCTCACGTCGCTCCAACCCCTCGAACCGGTCCAGCACGGCGAGCTGCACCCGGCCGGACACGAGCAGCTCCAGCAGGTTCGACGCGCCGCGCGTGATCTCGGTGCGGACCTCCGAACACGGGATCACCCGCCGCAGCTCCTCCACGAAGTGCCCGAAGAACAACGTGGGCACCCCGCCGACCAGCAGCGGTCCGGGCGTGCCGCCCCCGCTGCGCTGACGGGCCAGCGAGACGAGCTGGTCGACCTCGTCGAGCACCAGCCTCGCCGTGCCGACGACCTGTTTGCCCAGGTCCGTGGGCGCGGAACCGCCGGGCGTGCGGTCGAACAGCCGACCGCCGACGATCCGCTCCACGGTCCGCAACTGGGCGCTCATCGCCGGTTGCGTGAGCCCCAGGCGGGAGGCCGCCTTGGTGAGGCTGCCTTCTTCGGCTATCGCGCACACCGCGCGCAGGTGGCGCAGCTCGAGCTCGGGCATAACGCTCTTCTATCCCCCTTCCGTATGAGCCGCCAGCCCTGGCGGGCGTCATAGTTGGCCAGTCCCCACTGCTGCGGAGGAGAACAGATGCGCCACCCGAGCCAGATCTACCGCACGAGCCGGATCCACTGAGCAGCGGCTCGGCCGTGCCGTCCCGTCGAGCGGCCCGCGCCCCGTTATACGCGGGCGGGGTCCGGGCGACGCCGGGGGCGGTGACGGCCAAGGGGGTGCGAGGCGGACGTCCCCACCCCGAACGGGGCCGCCGGTCGCCATTGCGGAGTGCGCGACCGGCGGCCCCGCCGCGCAGTCGGTACGTTCGAACCATGTCGGTGGTGGACAGCCCAGTCGACTGGGTGAAAGAGCACATCCGCAAGTACGTCGCGACCGGCGGCGCGGAGGGGCACGAGTGGCAGCCGGGCGTCTTCACGCTCCTGCTGACCACGATCGGCCGCAAGTCCGGGCAGCCGCGTCGGACCGCGTTGATCTACCAGCCCTACGGCGACGCGTACGTGGTCGTCGCGTCCTACGGCGGCGCGCCGAAGCACCCGTCGTGGTACCGGAACCTGGCCGAGCGCAACGAGGCCGAGGTCCAGGTCGGCCCGGACGTGTTCCGGGCCCGCGCCCGCACCGCGACCGGTGAGGAGCGGGACCGGCTGTGGAAGCTGATGACCGAGGCGTGGCCGGCCTACGACCAGTACGCGAAGAAGACCGACCGGGAGATCCCGGTGGTGGTGCTGGAGCGCGTCGGGTCGTAGGCGCGGCCCGGTCCGGATCGCGGACCGGGAGCGCGGTCCGGGCGCGTCACCCGGTGATCGGCACGGCGGAGCCCGTCACGGTGACCCGCGGGTCGTCGGGCGCGACGCAGATCTCGAGCAGGCTCGGGCGGCCCAGGTCCACGCCCTGGTGGATGGTCACGGACCTCGGCCGTTCGACCCGCCCGATCGCCCGCAGGTAGCCGCCGAACGCCGCCGCGGCGGAGCCGGTCGCCGGGTCCTCGACCACGCCGCCCACCGGGAACGGGTCGCGGGCGTCGAACACGTCCTCCTCGCGCTGGTGCACCAGCTGCGCGGTCACGGCGTCGTGGGCGCGCAGCAGGTCGGCCAGCGCGTCGAAGTCGTAGTCCAGCGCGGCCAGGCGGGCGCGGGTGCGGACGGCCAGGACGAGGTGGCGCGAGCCGCCGAACGCCCAGTGCGGCGGGTAGCGGTCGTCCAGGTCGTCGGCGGACCAGCCCAGCGCGCGCAGCGCGGCGGTGACGTCGGCGGGCGCGGCGGGCGTGGCGTGGGTCGGCACGCTGGTCAGCGTCGCGGTGGTGGGGGTGGTGGCGACGTCGACCAGGCCGGCGGGGGTGTGGAAGCGCAGGGTTCCGGGCCGGCCGAGGGCGACGGCGGCGGCCACGGTGGCGTGGCCGCAGAACGGCACCTCGACCAGCGGGCTGAAGTACCGGACGTCGAAGTCGTCCGGCTCGGCGGGCCGGGGGACGACGAACGCGGTCTCCGAGTAGCCGACCTCGGCGGCGATCTCCAGCATGCGGGCGTCGGTCAGGCCGGTAGCGTCGAGCACGACGCCGGCCGGGTTGCCCCCGGCGGGGTCGGTGGCGAAAGCGGTGTAGCGGAGCACGGTCGGTCCCTGCGCGTCGGTCATGGGACGAGCGTCCCCCAGGAGGGCGCATCGAGTCCAACGATTCCCAGTGATGTGCGCTATCGGTATTGTCGATGTGGTGGACACCCGCCTCCTGCGCACCCTCCTGGTGCTCGCCCGTACGGGCAGCTTCACCGCCACCGCGGCCGAGCTGCACCTCGTGCAATCCACGGTGACGAGCCAGGTCAAGGCCCTGGAACGGCACCTCGGGGCCCGCCTGTTCGACCGGCTGCCCAGCGGGGCGCGGTTGACCGAGGCGGGTCGGCAGGCCGTCGAGCACGCCCGGGAGGTGCTGACGTCCGAGCAGCGGTTGCGGGACGCGGTGCGGGGGAGCACGGCGGTGGAGGGCGACGTGCGGATAGCCGCACCCGAGTCGGTGTGCGCCTACCGGCTGCCGCAGCGGATCGCGGACGTGGCGATGCGGTGGCCGGGGATCTCGGTGCACCTGTCGCCGGCGGGCACCCGGCAGGCGTTGGCCGGGGTGCGCAACGGGACCTTGGACCTGGCGCTGGTGCTGGAGGACTCGCTGGCCGCGCCGGGGTTGAAGGTGACGGCGGTCGGGGTCGAGCCGATCGAGCTGGTGTCCGCGCCGGGGGTGGTGCTGGACGAGCGGTACTTCCTGCTGGAGGAGGGGTGTTCGTACTGCGACCGGTTCGTGCGCGAGTTGCCCGCGACGCCCAGCATCACGCGGTTCGGCAGCATCGAGGCCGTGCGGTCGTGCGTGGTGGCCGGGTTGGGGTGGGCCGTGCTGCCTCGGGTGGCGGTGGCCGAGCAGTTGGACGCGGGCACGTTGCAGCGGGTGCGGGAGCTGCCCGACAGCACGCTGTTCCTGGTCACGGACCCGCGCCGCACCCCCTCGGCCGCCGTCCGCGCCGTCGCCGCCGCCCTCGACTGACCCACGCGTGTCGAACACTCAGGACCCGTGTGTCCTACGTTGAGAACGCGAGAGTCCTACGTTCAGGACCCGTGAGTTCAACGCTCGCGTCCGGCTCGATGTGACACGGGCAGGCCGAAGCCGGCAGGCCCGGGGATAGTGCGTCCCGCCGCGCCTGCCGGCTCCGACCGGTCGGATCGAGCCTCAGGTGGTCGGTGGCGGGCCCGTTCGGCGGGCCCGTTGGGCCAGCTCGGTCAGCTCGGCGAGGAACTCCCGCGCCGGCAGCGGCTTGCCCTCCTTGCGGAACGGGGACGGGGCCAGCGGCACGACGAGGTCCGTCACGGGGGAGTGCAGCCAGAGCGCCATCACGTAGAGGGGGGCGATGCGGAGCAGGCGCAGTTCGAAGCCGGCCACCGCGAGCTGGGGCAGCAGGCGGACGGCCTTGACGGCCTTGTCGGTCTCGGCCACGAACGGGCCCTCGGTGAACTGCGACACCTCCTGGGCGCCGTCCGGGCCCGGGGTCGTCTCGGCGCTCGCGATGGCCTGCCCGCCGTCCTCGACGAGGTAGCGCCAGCCCACCGGTTGCGCCCGGTCGAGGCCGCCGCCGGAGGTGATGTCGTCGATCCCCAGCGTGAAGACCTGGTGCGGCGTGGAGAGGTCGAGCCGGTCCTTCCGCGCGCCGCGCAGGGCCTTGGTGGAGAAGTGGGCTCCGTCCACGAAGGAGTGGAGGGTCGCCTTGACCCGGTCGGGCAGTCCGGTCGGCGGGTCGGGCAGGTGCAGTGGCATGGCAGCTCCTTCAGCCCCGGGCCTTGGTCTTGTAGCTGACGTTCCAGAGTCCGCTGTTCTGGTACCTGTTGCGGAAGTTGTCGTAGGTCATGTCGAGGTCGCCGGACCACGGGTCGCCCACGCTGACCCACTCGACCCCGTCGCGCACCGAGCGTCCCCGCACCGCGACGATGTGGCCGCCCCAGATGAAGCCGTTCTGGTCGCGCCACGCGATGTTCACCACGACGGGCGCGGACTTCGCCAGCTCCGCACCGAGTTGCACGGTGGTCAGCGAGTCGTTCAGGCGCTCCCTGAAGTTCCCGACGCGCTGCAGCGCCGTGTCCGGCCACCGCCCTTCGTTGGCGGGCGACTCCTGACCGGCGGGGACGCAGGCGTCCTTGCGGTTGAACTCCGCGTTGGCGAGCGAGCACTGGGTCCACGGCGAGGCCGGGTCGTAGAACCTGGAGACGCTGACCGTGGCCGCGCTCCAGCACCACATGGTCTGCTCCTGGTGCTGCATGACGAAGTCGACGTTCTGGTCGGCCATGTCGAACGCGAACTCCGCGAGCGTGCTGCTGCCCGGCTCACCGGTGGCCGTCCCGCCCCCGGTGCTCGTGGTGGCGGTCAGCCCGCTGCCGTTGAGCCGCAGGAACACGTTCGGGAAGGTCGCCGACTCGATCGTGAACACACCGCCGGACTGGACGGTGAGCTTGAACTTCTCGTACAGGCCGGGCGCCCCGAATTGGCAGTTGACCGTTCCGACGCGTGAGCTGCCCGGCTCCACCCCGCTGCCGTCCAGGCGCAGGTACACGTTCGGGAAAGTCGCCGACTCGAACGAGTACGTGCCGTCGGATTGGGGACGGACCTTGAACTTCTCGGTGGCTCCGGCTTTGAACTGGGCGTTGACCTTGCCGCTGCCGGGATCGGTGAACGACGTCAGGTGAGGTTGTCCCGCGGAACACCGGTCACCGGTTCGACGGGGTGTGCCGCGGCGGTGTCACGACCCGGTTGGCGCAACGGGGTGGTCTGTCGTGGACTACGCGGGTTGTTCGGTCAGCAGACCTTCGCAGGTCCGAACGACCACGGCCGCGGCGCGGCGTTGGGCGTGGTCCAGGAGCGGGTCGGCGGCGTGGTCCCGCCAGCGGTTCAGGGTGTGGTGGAGCACGTGGTGCAGTTCGTCCGGCCGCGGCTCGTGGTCCAGGCCGAGGCGGGTCAGGGGATCGGCGCCCAGGCCGCCCACGAGGCGGGTGGCTTCGGCTTCCAGGCCGTCGGGCAGCCGGATCCGTCCACTGTGGATCGCCGCGAGGAGGCGCAGCTCGCGGAAGTCGTGGGCGGAGGCGAGGATCCGTTCCGTGGTGGTGGCCAGGGTGGCGGCGGTGGGACGGGGTTCGGCGCGCAGGACGACGTCCAGGCCCAGGAGGGCGGATCGGGCCTTGAGCACGTCGTGGCGTTCGGTGAAGTGGATGCCGATCGAGTCGCGCAGTTCGCCCAGGCCGCTGCGCTGCACCAGTTGACCGGTGAGCTTGACCTGGGTGTCGAAGCCCTGGCGGATGAGGGTGGTGGTCAGGCGGACGCCGAAGATGCCGAAGCGGTCGACCAGCGCGCGGCGGGTGGCGGGGTCCAGGGGGACCGGGAAGTCGTCGCCGACGAAGCGGTCGGCGGAGAGCAGGTGCTCCTCCAGCGCCGTGCGGGGCAGGCCGGCCAGCGTGGCCAGGGCGGCGAACTCGTCCGGCCGGACGGTGCGCGCGGCCACGGCGAGGAGGCCGGCGACGGCGACGACGTTCTGGCACAGCGGGGTGACGGCCGCCTCCCGGCGGTAGCGGCGGGCGATCTGCTTGGCGGAGGTCAGGGCGTCGATCCGGCCGCCGCCGATCTCGTCGGCGCGGGAGAGCACGACGACGGTGTTCACCGGGGTCGCGCGGGCGACCGGGTGGTCGTGCGCGGCCTGGAGGAAGCGCAGGTCTGTGTTGTGCATGTGCCGGGTCAGGTAGAGCACGGCGTCCGCTTCGCCGTAGACGTGCTCGACCGGGGCGCCGGCGGGGGTGTCGATCAGGGTGACGTCCCGCAGCGAGCGGGAGGGCCACTCGACCACGACGCGCTCGGCGTCCGGGGCGTCCACGAACGCCCTGCCGTCGCGGCGCACGACCGGGACCTCGTAGTGGCCGACGTGGGCCTTCGGCTGGGGGCCGTCCTGGTACCAGGTGGTCGCGCCGGTCGAGGTCAGCTCCTCGCCGATGAGGGCGCTCACCACGGTGGACTTGCCCGATCGCGGCGCGCCGGCGACGGCGACGCGCAGCGGTTCGGCGAACCGGGCGCGGTGCGCGCGCAGCCAGGTGACGGCACGGGGGCTGTCGCGGTAGATCGCCAGGGCGTCGTCCAGCAACGCCAGGACCTCGTCGGCCAACCCCATCAGGCGCTGATCCCCAGCGGTGGCGCCTGGCCGCCCGCCAGCGCCTGCACGCGCTGGTAGAGGGCGACCAGCTCGTCCAGCTCCCGCCTGGCGTCACGGCTGCGGCGCTCGCGTTCCGACGTGTCGTCCTGGACCGCGCGGCGGGCGCTGCGGGCCGACTCGAGCAGCGTCTCCTGCAACTCCTCGGCCAGCGTGGAGAAGTGGTTGCGCAGGCTGCGCTGGATGTGCCGGGCCGCGTCACGGCAGTCCTTGCTGAACTTCACGAAGAAGTCGTCCACGTGCCGGGCGGCGGCGGCCTTGGCTGCGGCCTGCCGGCGGCGCAGGCGCTGGTCGCTCTCGTCCATGATGGACTTCCCGCCGAACAGCGCGCCGGCGCCCAGGGAGATCGCGTTGATGAGCGGCATGCCGGCGAGGCTGGTGGCCAGGCCGAACATCAGCACGCCGCCGTAGGAGCCCTTCAGGCCGGTGAACGCCTTCTGCGCCAGGCTGAACTTCTCGATCAGCGGCTTGTCCATGGGCGCGACGCGGTCGAGCACGTCGTCCGGGAAGATCGACTCGGGCAGGAGGTCGTCGCGGGCGACCGGGAAGCTCTTCGCGACCTTCTCCGCCACCCACTCCGAGCGGTCCAGGAGCCAGGCGAAGTTGGTGGTGGCCGCCTCGGTGAGGTTGTCCTCCAGCCACGTCTCGAACCTGTCCCAGCCCAGCGCCGGGTCGGCGGTCTCGAAGGTCTTCTCGACCTCGCGCATGATCCTGCGGGTGCGGTCGCGCAGGTCGTACTCGATGTCGGAGACCAGGTCGGCCATCTCGTCCGCCAGCACGGTCTGCCAGCGGGCGGAACGGCGGCGCAGCTCGTCGATCCGGCGCTGCGCCTCGTTGAGCGCGGCGATGGTCTTCTCCGGGCCCTGGGCGGCGCGGGTGGACAGCTCCTCGCGCACCGGCGCGACGAGCTGCCGGATCGCGGACGCGGCCGTGACGGCGACCGTGCGGCGGGCCAACTGGTCGGCGGCGGCGAGGATGTCCTGCCGCACGCACGCCAGCAGCTCGGGGAAGCCGGACTCGGCGTTGAGCGCCTTGTCGCCCGTCCTGGCCGCGCGCAGCCGCAGCGCGGCGGACACCGGGATGAGCTTCGCGGTCACGCCGGCGCGGGCCAGGTGGGCGCGGTTGCGCTCGACCACGCGCCGCCACTGCGCCGCGATGTCGATCTTGGTGAGGACCACGATCACGTTGGGGCAGGACGTCATGACCTGCTTGATCAGCTCCAGCTCCGAGCCGGTCAGCTCGGTGGTGGCGTCGGAGACCATGAGCACCGCGTCGGCCTGCAGCAGCGCGGTGAACGTGCTGGCGGTGTGCGCGGGCCGCAGGTCGCCCACGCCGGGCGTGTCGATCAGCACCAGGCCCGAGTCCAGCAGGGCGCGGGGGATGCCGACCTCGGCGCGCACCAGCTCCCCGCCGTGGTGGCTCGCGCTGACCTCGCTGGCGAGCCGGTCGAGGGGCACCGGGATCCGCTCGGTGGGGGTGTTCGCGACGGACGCGCCCCGCACCAGCGCGGCCGACGGTGTCTCCGCGTGCTGCACGAACGTGGGAACGGTGGTCGTGACGTCGTCACCCACCGCGCACACCGGGGCGTTCACCATCGCGTTCACGAGCTGGCTCTTGCCCTGCTTCGGCTCGCCGATCACGAGCACGCGGAGCTTGGGGTCGAGCTGGCGGGCGCGCTTCTCGCGCAACCGTTCGGCCAGGTCGGGCCGGTTGTGCGCAGCGCAAGCCCGGATCGTGTCGTCGAGCACGTCGAGCCAGGGCGCGGACATCACCTGGCAGAGTGTGCCCGCAAAAGCACTCCGGGTGAAAGTCCGGACGGGGCGAGGGCCGGTCCCGCCCCCCACGGGCAGGACCGGCCCTCCGGTGGTGGATCAGTCTCAGAAGAGCAGGTCGTCCACGCCGAGCGAGTCGACGACCGGCAGGTCCAGGTGGTCGACCGTGCCGGTGACGTTGCTCACCACGCCGCCGACGCCGGCGGTGTCCGCGACGCCCGCGACGGTGTCGGTCACGCCGGACAGGGGTGCGGCGCCGGCGAGGTCGGTGGCGCCGGAGACGTCGAGGGTGTCGCCGAGGTCGGCGACGTTGCCCAGGTTGGCGGGCAGCGCGCTGGTGAGGCCACCGGTCACGGAGCCGACCACGCCGTGCAGCGTGTCGACGGCGCCGAACGCGGTGCTGGTCAGGCCGTCCGCGCCGGGCAGCGAGCCGGTGACCCCACCCGCGGTGGCGACGGCACCGTCCAGCGTGCCGGTCGCCGTGGCGGTCAGGTCCGAGACCTGACCGGTGGCGGTGTGCAGCGTGCCGTCCAGGGTGTCGGTCACGTCACCCACCGCGGAGAAGTCACCCTCGACCGACAGCTCCGCCGCCGCGGAGCCGTCCAGCAGGTCCCAGCTCGACACGCCGCCGAACAGGGCCAGGCCGTCGGCGTCCGCGCTGAGCG
Organism: Actinosynnema sp. NPDC059335; assembly: GCF_042752395.1. Taxonomy (NCBI): domain Bacteria; kingdom Bacillati; phylum Actinomycetota; class Actinomycetes; order Pseudonocardiales; family Pseudonocardiaceae; genus Actinosynnema; species Actinosynnema sp. NPDC059335. The sequence continues at coordinate 25,475 of NZ_JBHYXZ010000028.1, forward strand.
TGCCCGCCACGGCGGCCTTGACGTCGCCCGCGCCGGTGGCGCCCGACACGGCGAGCTGGTCGGCGACGGCCTTGAGCCGGAAGATCGCGCCGGCCTGGCCCGCGTCGACCAGGTCGAGCGGCAGGTCCTCGAGCAGCGCGCCGTCGAGAGCGGGCAGGCTCCCGGTCGGCACGTAGTCGAGCACCAGCGGGATGACTTCCTGCACGTCCAGGGCGCTGATGTCGCTCAGGCCCGCCGCGGCCAGGGAACCCTCGGCGTCGGCCTGGAAGTCGGCCAGCGCGGTCGGGTCGCTGAGCAGGTCGAGGACGAAGTCGTGCAGCGTGGTGGGGCTGGAGCCCATGATCGATCTCTCCTGGTCGAGTAGGACGCGGGAAGCCGGCCCGGCAGGGGTGGGATCCGGCCTGGACCACGCTAGGAGCAGGCCGCCGACCGGCCATCGGGGATTACTCCCCGTAGATGCCGCAACCACTATGGGGTGGGACTCGTTCACTCCCTAGGGGATTAGGGGATGGACTTGTGACCATCTCGTGACCCGTGTAGGCACTGGCCGTAATTCGTTCAGGTGAGTGAGGAGGCCGCCGCGTTGCCGTACGTCCTGGGGGTCGACGTGGGCTCCACGCGCACCGCGGCGGCCGTGTGCCGGCTGGGCGGCGCGGGTCGCGGCGAACCGGAACCGGTCGACCTGGGCGGCCCCGGCGGCGGCGTGGCCTCGACGCTCCAGCTCACCCCCGACGGCGCGTTCGCGGTCGGCGAGCCGGGCGACCCGCGGTGGACCGCCACGGGCTTCGTCCGCCGGCTCGGCGACACGACCCCGGTCGTGCTCGGCGGCGTCGAGCGGATCCCGGCCGAGGAGCTGACCGCGCTGCTGGTCATGTGGGTGGTCGACCAGGTCGCGGCACGCGAGGGCGAGCGCCCCGAGCACGTCGTGCTCGCCCACCCGCCCGGGTGGGGGCCGCACGCCAAGGGGTTGGCGCACCGGGCGCTGCGGTCGGTCGGGGTGGCGGCGTCGCTGGTGCCCGAGCCCGTCGCGGCGGCCGAGAACCACGCGTTCACCCGGTCGCCCGTCGGCCCGCTCGGCGTGTTCAGCCTGGGCAGCCACGCGTTCAGCGCCTCCGTGGTGGGCCGGGGGTTCGAGCTGGTCGCCACCGCCGACGGGGTGGACCAGGCGGCGGGCGCCGACTTCGACGACGCGGTGCTCGCGCACGTGCGGACCTCGCTCGGGCGGGAGCTGACCGACCTCGACCCCGACGACCCCCGCACCCGCGGCCTGCACGCGCGGCTGCGCCGCGACTGCGAGGCGGCCAAGCGCGTGCTGTCCGGCACGGTCGAGACGGCGATCCCGGTGCACCTGCCGTCCGGGCGGGTGGACGTGCCGATCACCCGGGCGCAATTCGAGGACCTGGTCCGCGCCGACGTGGAGCAGGCCGTGTCGCTGTTCACCAGGGTCGCGTCGGGCGTCGCGATGACCGTGCTCGTCGGCGGCAGCGCCCGCATCCCGCTGGTCGCGGCGTCCGTGCCGGGCCGGGTGGTGCTGGAGGCCGCGCCGGAGACGTCGGTGGTGAAGGGCGCGGCGCTGGCGGCCCGCCGGCTCGTGGTCGGCCCGGACGCCGAGCCCGAGCCGATCGAGACGTCGGTGCTGGTGCGGGACGACGACCCGCTGCTGAGGTTCCCCGTGGGCAGCCTGGACGTGCCGGACGCGGAGTTCACCGCGCCGCCGCCGCGGCCACCCGTCGACATCACCCCCCTCGACCTGCCCGAGCGGCGCACGGTGAAGCGCGTCGTGCGCGGGCTCGTCGTGACCGGTGGGCGCCGCGCCCGTGATCCCGAGGATGGCCGTTGAGCTTGAGCACGACCGCGCGTCCGGTGTTGTCCCCGGAAGTCACGCAGGTCCTGGACGCCGTCGCGGCGGGAGCCGTCGTGCGGCTCGGCGTCGTCGCGCCCGGCGGGCACGGCAAGACCACCGTGCTGCGGGAGCTGGAGCGGGCGTTCGAGGACGCGGGCGCGTCGGCCACGGTGGTGGACGACGCGCACCTGCTGCCCGACGCCGAGCTGCTGTCCCTGCGCGCCCGCGTCGAACGCGGTGACGCCAACGTCGTGGTGGCCTACCGGCCCTGGCCGCGGTCGCGGGCGCTGGCGGCGCTGGCCGAGTCGCTGGGCCGGGCCCGGCCGGCGCTGGCGCTGGAGCCGTTCACCCGGGAGCAGGTGCGGGCGGTGCTGCCGCCGTCCGCGCGCGGGCTCGCGGACTTCGTGCACCAGCAGACCGGCGGCGTGCCGCGGTTCGTGCGGCGGCTGGCCGGGCTGACCGCGGCCGAGCTGACGCCCGAGGTGGTGGCGTCGTTCCGGGCCGACCTGGACTGGCTGGACGCCGACGTGCAGAAGTACCTGCTCGCCGCCGAGGCGGGCGCGGCGCTGCGGCTGGACCTGCTCGGCGGGCTGCTCGGGCTCGACGCCGACGCGGTGGGCGACGTCATCGAGGCGGGCCGGGCCACCGGGCTCGTCGGGGCCGACGGCGCGTTGCCGCCCGTGGCCCGGGTGGCGGTGGCGGCGTTGAGCCGCACGGACCGGCGCATCGCGGTGCGGCAGCGGCTGGCGGAGTTGCAGCTGCGGTCGGGCGGACCGGTGCTCGACCTGGTGCGGCCGCTGATCGGGGTCGCCGGGCCGGAGCTGGGGCGCGTGTTCCGGGCGGCGGCGGACGAGGCGTTGGCGACCGACCCGGCGCTGGCGGCGCGGCTGCTGGAGTCCGTCGGCACGGCCGGTCCCGACGTGGCCGTGCGGCGCGCGGTGGCCTCGGCGATGGCCGGCGACCTGGACGCCGCGCTGCGGCTGGCGGACGGCGTGCTGTCCGGCGGCGACCCGGAGCACCGCGGCGCGGCGGCGGAGGTGGCCGCGATCGCGTTGGCGCACCGGGGCCAGCTCGCCCGCGGCACGGAGCTGCACCGGTGGTCGTCCAGCGCCACGTCGGCGGCGTTCGCGGTGATCGGCCGGGTCGGGACGGGGCGGTTGCCGGACGAGGCGCTGCCGGAGGCGCCGCCGACCATGCTCGACGGCGGCGCTTCCCTGATGGCGCAGGGCGTGGTGGAGTCGGTGACGTCGTCCGCGACCACCGCGCTGTCCACTTTGGTCCGCGCGGCGGGGTTGCTGGAGCCCGCCGGGCGGGCCGTGCTGCTGCCGGACACGCCCGCCGCGCTGGCCGCGCTGGTGGCGTTGCACAGCGGCGAGCCGGGGATCGCCGAGTCCGTGCTGGACCGGGCGCTCGCGACCGCGTCGGGCGGCGCGCTGATGGCCGTGCGGCACCGGCTGCTGCGGGCCTGGATCGCGATGCAGCGCGGCGACCTGCCGCGGGCCCGCGAGACGTTGGCCGCGCTGCGGAAGGCGGGCCGCCCGCTGGAGCCGCGCGACTGGCTGTTCGCGGTGGCGCTGGAGATCGGCGTCGCGCGCCGCACGAGCGACCTGGCCACGTTGAAGCGGACGTGGGAGCAGGCGTGCGAGGCGGTGCTGCGGCACCCGGTCGACCTGTTCACGTTCCTGCCGCTGGGCGAGTTCGCCACCGCCGCCGCGCGGCTGCGCGACCAGCACCGGCTCGCGCCGCACCTCGCGGCGGCGCGGACCCTGTTGCGGGACCTGGGCGATCCGAGCCTGTGGTCCGTGCCGCTGCACTGGAGCGCGCTGCACGCGGCGATCATCGCCGAGGAGACGTCGGTCGCCGAGGAGCACGCGGCGTCGCTGGCCGCGTGCCGGGACCGCAGCCGGTACGCGCGCGTCGTGTCGGCGGCGGCGGAGAGCTGGCTCGACGTGGTGGCGGGCAAGGTGGACGCCGACCAGGTCGAGGAGTCGGCGCGCGGGCTGCAGGCCGTGGGCCAGTGGTGGGACGCGGCACGCCTGGCCGGCCAGGCGGCGATAAGGACGTCGGACCGGCAGGCGATGGTGCGCCTGCTCGACTGCGCCCGGCTGCTCCAGGGCCGGCCCGCCGCGACCGCGCGCAAGCAGCCCGAACCCGTGGCGGAGGTGGACGCGGGCAAGCTCAGCGACCGCGAGCGCGAGGTGGCGGAGCTGGTCGTGGGCGGGCTGACCTACAAGCAGGTGGGCGACCGCCTGTTCATCTCCGCGAAGACGGTCGAGCACCACGTGGCCCGGATGCGGCAGCGGCTGGGCTGCGCCAGCCGGGCCGAACTGCTCGACCAGCTCCGCCAGATCGTCGGCTAGGCACGGCAAAACCGCTGCTCCCGGCCGGGCCGTCAGGCGGGGAGACGGCCCCCGGTCCGGAGAGGTCAGTCGCGCTTGCCCGCGTGCAGCAGCACGAGCCCGAGCGCGGCGATGACGAAGTTCTGGAACGCGGCCGACAACCCGTTCCAGTCCTTGGACTGCCACATGACGAACCACTCGCCGCCGATCGCGATGAACCCGCCGCCGAACAGCAGCACCTGCATGACCCAGCCCGCGGACGACAGCCGGCGCGCCGACTCCTCGCGCCGCCGCAGCCAGGCCACCAGCCCGGCCAGCAGGACCAGCGCGGTCACCGCCTCCCACGCGATGATCAGCACGTAGGCGACGGTCACGACGGTCGGGTTCGTGATCGCGCGCCACGACGTGTTGGGCGAGCCGAACGTGGTGTCCATGGCCAGCACGTGTTGCACGAACGCGTGGTTGGTCTCGTAGTCGGTGATGTTGCCGAACACGACGAGACCCATGTAGAGCGCGGTGATCCCGGTCAGCGCCGTGATCGCCGCCTGTGAGGTCCCCACCCTGGCAAGTGCGCGCATGTTCTGTAGAACCTAGTCACGATCCACCGGAAGTCCACGGGAAGAATTCACCAGTCAAGACGACCGTTCGGGGTGCCGTCCGCCGGGTCGCCCCGTCACGGGCACGGCGGCTCGTAGTCGAGCTGCGGCAGGTGCTCGCGCCAGCGCTCCTCCGGCAGCACGCCCTTGGTCTTGCTGCACAGCCGCTCGATGACGTGGTCCAGGTCCAGCTCCCACAGCCGCACCGTGCTGTCGGAGCTGGTGGAGGCGAGCCGCTTGCCGTCCGGGCTGAACTGCAGGTCGCGCAGCCCGCCGTCGTGCCCGGTCAGCATCCGGCCGACCGCGATGGGCCGCTGCGCGTCGTGCACGTCCCACAGCCGGATGGTCCGGTCCTCGCCGCCGCTGGCCAGCGTCGTCCCGTCCGGGCTGAACGCCACCGCCACCGCGGCCTCCACGTGCCCGGTGAGCGGCCGGCCGAGCGGCTCGGGCCGGTCGGGCCTGCTCACGTCCCACAGCCGGACCGTCCGGTCGTCGCTCGCGGTCGCCAACGTCCGGCCGTCCGGGCTGATGTCGGCCGCACCCACCGCGCCGGTGTGCCCGGTCAACGGGTGCCCCGAGGGCTGGGCGGCGGCCGGGTCGGACACGTTCCACAGCCGCACGGTCTTGTCCGCGCTCGCCGTGACGAGCGTCCGGCCGTCCGGGGCGAACCCGACGTAGTGCACGTACTCGGTGTGCCCGACGAGCGGGTTGCCGAGCCGTTCCGGGTGCTCCCGGTCGCTGATGTCCCACAGCTGCACGGAGGTGTCGGTGGCGCCGGTGGCCAGCACCTTGCCGTCGGGCCGGAACGCCACCGGCGAGCTGTAGCGGGTGCCCACCTCGATCGGCTCGCCCAGCGGGCGCGGGCGCTCCGGGTCCGACAGGTCCCACAGCCGCACCGCCTTGTCGCTGACCGTGGCGAGCGTCAGCCCGTCGTCGCTCAGCTCGACCGCCCACACGGGCGCGCCGTGCGACACCACCGCGGCCGACTCGGGCGTGGCCGGGTCGCCGGTGTCCCACACCCGGACCGACCGGTCCTCGCTGCCCGACACCAGGTGGTGGCCGTCGGGGGTGAAGACGGGGCCCACGGTGCGCGCCGAGTGGCCGACCAGCACGCCGTGCGGCAGCGACCACAGCCGCACCACGGAGTCGTGGCTGCCGGTGGCCAGGGTCCGGCCGTCCGGGCTGAACGACACCGCGTAGACGATGCCGCTGCGCCCGGCCAGCGGCCGGCCGAGCGGCTGCGCGCGCTCCGGGTCGGTGACGTTCCACATCCGCGTGGTGCCGTCGCCGCCCGCGGACGCCAGCACCCGGCCGTCCGGGCTGAACGCCACCGACCACACGCCCTCGGTGTGGCCGGTCAGCGGGCGGCCCAGCGGCCGCGGCGCCGCCGGGTCGGCCACCCCGAACAGCCGCACCGTGTGGTCCTCGCTGCCGACGGCCAACACCCGGCCGTCCGGGCCGAACGCGAGCGAGTGCACGCGGTGGTCGAACCCGGTGATCGGCGCGCCGAGCGCCTTCGGGGCGGCCCGGTCGCGGAGGTCGAAGAGGATCACGGTGTTGTCGTCGCCGCCGGTGGCCAGCAGCGCGCCGTCCGGGCTGACCGCCACCGCGCGCACCTGCGCGGTGTGCCCGCCGAGCGGTTCGCCCAGCGGTCGCGGCGCGGCCGGGTCGGCCACGTCCCACAGCCGCGCCGTGCCGTCGGCGTTGGCCGTGACCAGGGTGCGCGAGTCCGGCGTGAACGCGAGCAGGTAGACGGTGTCGTTGCCGCCCGTCAGCGGCTGGCCGAGCGAGCGCGGCCGCTCCGGGTCCGTCACGTCCCACAGCCGCACGGTCTGGTCGTTGCCCGCGGTGGCGAGCGTCCGACCGTCCGGGCTGAACACGGCCGAGGTGACCCAGCTGCGGTGCCCGGTCAGCGGCGAGCCGAGCGGCTTCGGGTCGTCGGGGTCGCGCAGGTCCCACAGCCGCACGGTCTGGTCGAAGCTCGCGGTGGCCAGGAACCGCCCGTCGGGGGAGTACGAGGTCAGGTACACCGGACCGGTGTGCCCGGCCAGCGGGATCGCGAGCGGCGTGGTCTGCGTGGACAGCAGCCGGGTCTGCACGTCGCGGTCGTCGGGCCGCATCCGGTGCGCCACCAGGGCGAGCTGCGCCGACAGCGACGGGTCGGACTCCTGCAACCGGTCCGCCTCCGCCACCACCTGCCGGAACACCGCGTCGTCGCGCTGCCGCACGGCCACCACCGCGGCCGTGGCGGCGATGAGCGCGAGCACCACCACGCACGCCACCGCCGCGCGCCGGCCCCACGCGGCCCGCCGGCGGTACTGCATCGACACCGCCAGGAAGTCCTGCGCGGTCCCGGTCAGGCCCTCGGGTCCGGCGGCGTCCGCCCAGTGCCGCGCCGTCTCCAGCCGTGCGCCCCGGTACAGCAGCGACGGGTCGCGGTCCTGGCCCGCCCACGTCCCCGCGTCCTCCTCCAGGCGCTGCCGCAGGAGCTGGCCCTCCCGGTCCTGGTCGATCCAGCTCCGCAGGCGCGGCCACGCCTGGAGCAGCGCCTCGTGCGTGATCTCCACCGAGCCCGCGTCGAGCGTGACCAGGCGGGCCCGCGCGAGCACCTCCAGCGCCTCCTCGCCCGCGGTCCGGTTCGCGGCCTGCTCGACCAGCTCGTGCCGGGTCGAGCGGCGGCGGGTGTCCTGCGTGTCCTCGCCGACCCGCACCAGCCGCAGCAGCAACGGCCGCGCCGCCTGCTGCGCGGGCGGCGCGAGGTCCGCCCACGCCCGTTCCGCGGTGGCCGCCACCGCACCCTGGATGCCGCCCGCCGACCGGTAGCCCGCGATGGTCAGCTTGCCCGCCTGCCGGCGCTGCCAGGTGGCCAGCAGGGCGTGCGACAGCAGCGGCAGCGCGCCCGCGTCGTACGCGCCCTGGCCGCCGCCCGCCTTCGCCCGGCCGCTGCGCACGCCGAGGTCGCGCAGCATCAGCTCGATCAGGCCCGGCTCCAGTTGCAGGCCCGCCGCCTTCGCGGGCCGCGACACCGCCTCCCGCAGCTCCGCCGACGTCATCGGCCCCAGCACCATCTGCCGGTCCTGCAACGCGTCGGCCAGCTCCGGGAACGCCAGGCAGCGGCCGTAGAAGTCGGCCCGCACGCCCACCAGCACCACCGCGGGGGCCGTGCCGCCGGGCACCGCGGGCGTGCACGCCACGTGCAGCGCCTGCACGAACACCTGCACCCGGTTCTCGTCCGAGGACAGCGTGAACGCCTCCTCGAACTGGTCCACGACGACGACCACCCGCTCGCCGCCGTGCCGCGCCGCGTACGCCGCGAACGCGGCCCGGATCCGCGCGGCGAACCGCGGCACGCCCAGCAGCGCCTGCCCGAGGAACGTGTCGGGCCCGTGCCCGGCCGCCACCAGGTCGTGGTCCACCGCGTCCGGCGTGAGCGCCAGGTCGAGCACGTCGGACAATTCCGGGATCTGCCGGACCAATTCCTTCACCGGGTCGACGCCGGGCGTGATGACCACCGCCGGCCAATTCGTCGAACCCTCCAGCGCCAACGCGCCGTCGCGAATGGACGGGATCACGCCGGCGCGCACCAGGGACGATTTCCCGGCGCCCGACGCGCCGACCAGCATCACGATTCCGCCGGTTTCCGCGGCACTGCCCAGTCGGGACACCAGCGCGGCCGTGCTGCGTTCCCGGCCGAAGAACCAGCTCGAATCCTCCGGCTGGAACGCGGCCAATCCCCGATAGGGGCACACGCCGATTTCCTCGGAACTCGGCGGGTCCTCGACGTCCGACGAGGACACCGGGCTGGCCAGCGCCTCCTCCCACAGCGCGCGCCACGCGTCCAGGTCGTACAGGCCGGGCGCCGGCGGCTGCGGCCGCGACTTGCGGGCCTCGCCGATCAGGATCTCGAGGACTACCGAGAGTGCCGGAAAACGGGCGGGCACGTTTCGCCCGCGACGCCAGTCGCTGACCCGCTGCGCGGTCGCGCGGACCGGGCGACCGCGTTCGTCGGTGCGCCGCGCGCGGGCGACGGACTCGGTCACCTTCTTCAAAGGCGGGTCGCCGGCTTCGGCGTAGAGCAGCGCGAACCGCTCCGCGAACAGGGCGCGGGGACCCGACCCCGGACCGGAACCAGCCATCCGCGACGTGCCTCCTCAAGATCCGGCGTTCCGGACCGGAAAACCGGATGTGAGCGCGTGAACAGGTCGTTTGCCGACCGGTGGAGCCCTTGTGAGTCCACCCTAACGACTTGCGCCGACAAACTGGTCGAGACGTTCCGATGACGTCGTCGAGGGCATGCGGAGGGACCGGTCGAAGTGGTGTCGCAGGCAACTACCGCGAGTGGCAGCTCGTTCGTCGCTGAGGGGTCCTGGGGGTCTTCTCAGCGGTGCGCCCCCCACCGGCACGACCGGTGGAACGGCGCGGCGACCTGCCACGCCGGGCGGAGTTGACCCGGTGCGGCCCGCGCCCGTGCCGGTCACGGCCCGTGAGGACCGGGGTGTCCCCGGTGAAGCACGGGTCTGCCCGATCGTGAGGACGGTGCTGGACGCGCACGGTCGGGACCGTGCCGAGGTGGGTCTGGACCTCCTGGCCAGGCTCGCCGTCCCGACGCACCGCTAGCCGGTGTCGGGCCCAGGGGCCGCCGAGCCCTCCGGGTGCGCCGCACGACGCGGTGCGGCGCGACCCGTCCGGCCCGGTTTTCCGCCATGTCGCATTTCCGCCGGCCACCGGGTGCCGCTTTGACCGATGCTGGTGCCGTGCACGAAGAAGCGGAACGCTGCGCCCGGGCCGTGCGGTCGAAAGACGCCCGGTTCGACGGGTGGTTCTTCACCGGGGTCCTGACCACCCGGATCTATTGTCGACCGAGTTGCCCGGTCACCGCGCCCAAGGTCGAGAACATGCGGTTCTACCCGAGTGCGGCGGCCGCGCAACAAGCGGGATTCCGGGCGTGCAAGAGGTGCCGTCCCGACGCGTCGCCGGGGTCCCCGCTGTGGAACCACCGCGCCGACGCGGTGGCGAAGGCCATGCGGCTGATCGCCGACGGCGTGGTGGACCGCGAGGGCGTGCCCGGCCTGGCCGCCCGCCTCGGCTACAGCGTGCGGCAGCTCGAACGGCTGCTGATGGCCGAGCTGGGCGCGGGACCGCTGGCGCTGGCCAGGGCGCAGCGCGCGCAGACCGCCCGGCTGCTCATCGAGACGACCGCGTTGCCCATGGCGGAGGTCGCGTTGGCGGCCGGGTTCGCGAGCGTCCGGGCGTTCAACGAGACGGTGCGCGAGGTGTTCGGCCTGTCGCCGACCGACCTGCGCGCCCGCCGGCGCCCCGCGCCCGACACGCCGGGCGTGCTGTCGCTGCGGCTGCCGTTCCGCGCGCCGCTGCGGCCGGACAACCTGTTCGGCCACCTCGCCGCGACCGGCGTGCCGGGGGTGGAGGAGTGGCGTGACGGCGCGTACCGGCGCACGCTGCGGCTGCCGCGCGGGCACGGCGTGGTGTCGTTGACGCCGCAGGCCGACCACGTGGCGTGCCGGCTCGCGTTGAGCGACCTGCGCGACCTGTCGATCGCCATCGCGCGGTGCCGGCGGATGCTCGACCTCGACGCCGACCCCGTCGCGGTGGACGAGCGACTGCGCGCCGACCCGCTGCTCGGACCCGTGGTGGACGCCGGACCGGGCCGCCGCGTGCCGGGCACGGTGGACGCCGAGGAGTTCGCCGTGCGCGCGGTGCTGGGGCAGCAGGTGTCCACGGCCGCCGCCCGCACCCACGCGGGCCGGCTCGTGGCCGCCGCGGGCGAGCCGATCACCGACGTCGGGCTGACCCACCTGTTCCCGACGTCGTCGGCGCTGGCCGCGCTGGACCCCGCCGTGCTGGCGATGCCGCAGGCCCGCAAGACCGCGTTCCGCGCGCTGGTCGAGGCGCTGGCGGACGGGAAGATCGACCTCGGGGTCGGCGCGGACTGGGCCAAGGCGCGGGCCGACCTGCTGGCCTTGCCCGGGTTCGGGCCGTGGACGGTGGAGGTGATCGCGATGCGGGCGCTGGGCGACCCCGACGCGTTCACCCCCACCGACCTCGGCATCCGCATCGCCGCCCGAGCCCTCGGCCTGCCCGACACACCCGCCGCCCTGGTGCGGCGGTCCGAGGCGTGGCGCCCGTGGCGGGCCTACGCCGTCCAGTACCTGTGGGCCACCGGTGACCACGCGATCAACCGGCTGCCCGCCCGAGAGGACGTCCGTCGATGAGCCACACCACCGTCGACAGCCCCGTCGGACCGCTCACGCTGGTCGCGCGGGACGGCGTGCTGTCGGGGCTGTACCTGGCCGAGCAGCGGTACCGGCCGCCGCACGAGTCGTTCGGCCCCGAAGACCCCTCGCCCTTCGGGGACGTGATCGCGCAGCTGGCCGAGTACTTCGACGGCGCGCGGACGTCGTTCGACCTGCCGCTCGACCCGGTCGGCACGCCGTTCCAGCGCACCGTGTGGCGGCTGCTGCGCGAGATCCCGTACGGCGAGACCACGACGTACGGCGAGCTGGCCCGGCAGCTGGGCCGGCCGTCGGCCGCGCGGGCCGTCGGGTTCGCCAACGGGCACAACCCGATCAGCATCATCGTGCCGTGCCACCGGGTGGTCGGCGCGAACGGCGGCCTCACCGGGTACGCGGGCGGGATCGTGCGCAAGCGGCAGCTGCTCGACTTCGAGCAGCGGTCAGACGCCTACCGGCTGCCGATCTGAGGCCGGGGCGCGGCGGGCGCGGCGCCTGCGGGCGTCGCCCCGTTCCAGCCACCACTCGGCCAGCAGCAGCGGGATCGTCCAGCCGAGCCACGCGGCCAGCCCGGAGACCGTCTGGAGCAGGGCGACCTCGCTGCCGCCGAACGCGGTGTCCAGCCGCGGCGACAGCGTGATCGCGGCGACGGCCGCCCAGATCCGGTTGCTCATGATCGACGCGGTGAGCGCGAAGCTGCGGATCATCCACCGGCGGTGGTCGACGTGCCGGCGTTGGCGCGCCATCCGGAAGCCCGCCACCGTGAACGCCAGCCACAGCGCCCCCATCAGCACGTTGCCCACCTGGTTGAGCGGCCCGAACGGCGAGACCGCGCCGATGGCCAGCGCCGTCACCCCGCCCGGCAGCACACCGGCGAACACGTAGACGCGCCCGACCCGCCGGTGCGCCACCGGGTACCGCTGCCGGAACCACGGCCACACCTGCACCACGCAGGTCAGGATCGCCACCGACCCGAACAGCACGTGCGCCACGAGCACCGGGAAGTGCCACGGGTGCGCGGGCACCTCGGGCACCCGCGACAACGCCGGGTCCAACGTCACGTACGGCGGCACCGAGAACGCCACGAACACCAGCACCAAGAACCCGAACGGCACCACCCAGGGCCGCCGGTACCACTTCGTCATCCCCATGCCCGCACCCAACCGCCCCCCGCTGACCAACCACGCACCATCCCCGCACAACCCGCGTGTCCTACCTCCAGAACGCGCGTGTCCTACGTTCGCGCACCCCGAGTTGAACGTTCAGGACGACCGGCCTTGTTCTGAACGCTCAACTCGGCCGTTCCGGACGTAGGACACGCGTGACGCGGACGTAGGACACGCGCGGCCGACAAGGTCTGTTGGCTTGACAAGAGAAGTTGTCGGTGAGAGGGTTCCGGCATGTTCGAAGTGGCGGTGATCGAGGACCCGGCGGTGGCCGAGGTCTCGTTGGACCCGGTGCGGGCGAGGTTGTTGGCCGAGCTGGCCGAACCGAACTCGGCGACCACGCTGGCGGCGAAGATCGGGCTGCCCCGGCAGAAGGTCAACTACCACCTGCGCACGCTGGAGCAGCACGGCCTGGTCGAGCTGGCCGAGGAACGCCGCAAGGGCAACATGACCGAACGGGTCATGCGCGCCACCGCCGCGTCCTACGTCATCTCGCCCACGGCCCTGGCCGCCGTCCAGCCCGACCCGGAACGCGCGCCCGACCGCCTGTCGGCCCGCTGGCTCCTGGCCGTGGCCGCACGGCTGGTCCGCGACGTCGGCACGCTGATCACCGGCGCGGCCAAGGCGGACAAGAGGGTCGCCACCTTCGCCCTCGACGGCGAGGTCCGCTTCGCCACCGCCGCCGACCGCGCGGCGTTCGCCGAGGAGCTGGCCGCCGCCGTCACGACCCTGGTCGCCAAGTACCACGACGAGTCCGCGCCCGGCGGACGACCACACCGCGTGGTCGTCGCCGTCCACCCGAGCATCCCGAAGGAGTGACGATGGGTCACGCGTTCGAAGGCGTCAACGAAGCCGAGCTGGACGGCGTGACGCCGGAGCAGGTCTGGGAGGCCATCGCCACCGGCCCCGGCATCGACTCCTGGTTCATGGGCTCGAACGAGGTCGAGCCCGGCGAGGTCGTCCGGCAGGCGTTCGGCGACTACCGCCCCGCCCACTCGATCACCGCCTGGGAGCCCGGCAAGCGCCTCGCCTACGGCGGCGACGAGGAGCCCGACGGCCGGTTCGTCGCCTACGAGTTCCTGATCGAGGGCCGCGACCGGGGCAGCACGGTGCTGCGCATGGTCGCGAGCGGCTTCCTGCCCGGCGACGACTGGGAGGACGAGTTCGAGGCCATGCTCGCGGGCGGCGAGATGTTCTGGCAGACCCTCGTCACCTACCTGCGCCACTTCGCCGGCCGCACCGCCCGCCCGGTCACCGCCTTCGGCCCTCCGGTCGCCGACTGGCCCGCGACGTGGGCGAAGCTCGGCCGCAAGCTCGGCCTCGACCGCGCCCCCCGCACCGGCGACGAGGTCGCGCTCGACGGCGAGCCCGGCGTCGTCTACTTCGCCAACGCCCAGACCGCGGGCATCCGCACGGACCGCGCGCTGTACCGCTTCTTCCAGGGGATCGCCGGCTTCCCCACCGCCATGCACCACGTGTTCACCGACGACCACCGCGACGAGCGGACGTGGTCGACCTGGATGGAGGACCTCGCATGACCACGGAACGGGTCGTGTCCAAGGACGGCACGACGATCGCCTGCACGCGCGTCGGCTCCGGCCCCGCGCTGATCATCGTGGACGGCGCGCTGTGCCACCGCGCCTTCGGCCCGGCCACGGCCCTGGCGGGCGAGCTGGCCGCGCACTTCACCGTCTACACCTACGACCGGCGCGGCCGGGGCGAGAGCGGCAACGCCACGTCCTACGACGTCGAGCGCGAGGTCGAGGACATCGCCGCTCTCATCGAGCACGCGGGCGGCTCGGCGCACCTGTTCGGCATGTCCTCCGGCGGCACTCTGGTCGCCGAGGCGGCGCACCGCGGCGTGGCGGCCGAGCGGATCGCGATCTACGAGTCGCCGATGATCGTCGACGACACCCGCGAGCCCATGGCCGACGACCTGCCGGACCGGGTGCGCCGCGCGCTCGCCGAAGGCCGCCGGGGCGACGCGGTCAAGCTGTTCATGCGGTACGTCGGCACGCCCGGCCCGGTGATCGCGCTGCTCCGGGTCATGCCGCCGTGGCGGAAGCTCAAGGCCGTCGCGCACACCCTGCCGCACGACTTCGCGCTCGTCGCCGAGTTCCAGCGCGGCACGCCGCCGGCCGCCGACCGGTGGGCCGGCGCGGAGGCGCCCGCGCTCGTGATCGCCGGCGGCAAGAGCCCGGAGTACCTGCGCAACGCGCAGCGGCGACTGGCCTCGACCCTGCCGAAGGGCGAGCTGACCGTGCTCCCCGGCCAGACGCACATGGTCAAGGCCAAGGTGACCGCGCCGGTGCTGGTCGACTTCTTCCGCCGCTGACCGCGCGGAACCGGGTGGTGGGCGGGGTCCCCCGTCCACCACCGCCGCACGCGACGCCGTCAGGGCTTGCGGCCGACCGCGCCCGCGATGCAGTGGCTCACCGCGTCGAGCGCCTTGAGCCGCGGGCCGTCCGGCCACCAGTCCGCGCAGATCACCACGCCCGGCTCGACCAGTTCGAGCCCGTGGAACAGCCCCTGCAGCTCGTTCATCGTGATGAACCGCCCGCTGCCCATCGGGGAGTGCAGGAACGTCTGCTCCATGCGGCGCGCGATGGCCGAGTGCTCCTCGGTCTCCGGGTCGAGGAAGTGCGAGATCGCGACGTACGAGCCGGACGGCAGGGCGTCGATGTACTCCGCCATGATCTCGGCCGACGTGGGCGAGTCGCCGTTGTAGTGGTGCAGCGTGCCGAGCTGGAACAGCGCCACCGGCTCGCTGAAGTCGATGTGCTTGCGCACGACCTCGTCGTTGAGGATCTCCCGCGGCTTGAAGATGTCGGCGGCGGAGAAGTGCGTCTGGTCGTTCTCCTCCAGCAGCGCGCGACCGTGGGCCAGTACCACCGGGTCGTTGTCCACGTACACCACTCGTGCATCCGGGTTGATCCGTTGCGCCACTTGGTGGGTGTTCTCGGCGGTGGGCAACCCGGACCCGCAGTCCAGGAACTGCGAGATCCCCGTCTGGCTCGCGACGAACCGGGTGACGCGGATCAGGAAGCTGCGGTTGTCCACGGCGAGCGTGGCCGCTTCCGGCGCGACCTGCTGCACCCGGCGCAGCACTTCACGGTCGATCTCGTAGTTGTCCTTGCCGTTCAGGAAGGCGTCGTAGACCCTGGCGATGCTGGCCTTCGTGGTGTCGATGTAGACGGGGGCGGCGGCGTCCGAGGACGAACCCGGCATTGTGGTGACCTCGCATTACGGGGATGGGAGTGATGTCTTGTGCACCGCGTCACAGTCCGCTCAGCGTAAGGGTATGGGCTCAACGCGTGAGTGGGACTCATACGTCTGACCGGGCAAGATCATGGGTGTACGTTCAGTGACGATGCGAGTCGGCACTCCCCGGACGCAACCGCTGTTCGGGTGGGACGGTCACAACGGGCGGGAGGATCGGCGATGGCGACGGACGAACCCACCCCGGAGCGGGACAGCGGTCCCACCGCGCTGCGCATCGTGCTCGGGGCGCAGCTGCGCAGGTTGCGGGAGGCGGCGGAGATCAGCCGCGCGGACGCGGGCTACGCCATCCGCGGCTCGGAGTCGAAGATCAGCCGGATGGAGCTGGGCCGCGTCGGCCTGAAGCCGCGCGACGTGGGCGACCTGCTCACCATGTACGGCGTCGAGGACCCGGGCGAGCGGGAGAAGTTCCTCGACATGGTCCGGCGCTCGAACTCCCCGGGCTGGTGGCACCGCTACACCGACCTCATGCCGGACTGGTTCCACGACTTCGTCGGCCTGGAGGAGGCCGCGTCGCGGATCCTGGTCTACGAGACGCAGTTCGTGCCGGGCCTGCTCCAGACCGAGGAGTACGCGACGGCGATCTCCAGCCACGGCCGGCCCGAGCTGGTCACGCCCGAGGTGCGGCGGCGGGTGGCGCTGCGGATGCAGCGGCAGCGGATCCTGGCCCGGCCGGGCGCGCCGCGGCTCTGGGCGGTGGTCGACGAGTCGGTCCTGTACCGGACGATCGGCGGCCGCCAGGTCCTCGTCAACCAGATCGACTACTTGCTCAGCGTGACGAAGGACGGCCCGGTCACGCTCCAGATCGTGCCGTTCCCGTTGGCCGGGTACGCGGCCAAGGGACCTTTCGCGATGCTCAGGTTCGGCGAGCCGGACCTGCCTGACATCGTGTACCTCGAACACCTCGCCGGTGCCCTCTACCTGGACAAAGTCGAGGAGCTGGAGATCTACAGCAGGGTGTTCGACCGGCTGACGGTGGACGCCGAGACGCCCGACCGGAGCCGGCAGATGCTGGCCAAGCGGCGGGCGGAGCTGTAGCTGTCGTCCAACCGGGCGAAGTTCACGCTCCGCATCTGCACGTGCATTTACCCGTGCAGTCGCCGGTGCTACGGTCCGTGCACAACCGGATGCACGTGCAGATGCATCACATGGCTCGGAGGGTGATCTCGAATGGCCATCAAGGTTCACAACGGCATGTCCGCGGCCGACCTGAACGGCGTCACGTGGACCAAGAGCTCCCACAGCGACGCGATCGGCAACTGCGTCGAGCTGGCCGCGCTCGACGGCGGCGACGTGGCGATGCGCAACTCCCGGTTCCCCGACGGTCCCGCGCTGGTCTACACGCGGGCGGAGATCGCCGCGTTCGTGGCGGGGGCCAGGGACGGGGAGTTCGATGACCTCGTCCACTGACCACTCGTCCCGGACGACGTTCCAGCTCCGGGAGCTGATCGCGCGCGGGTTCCAGTTCCTGCACCCGCGTGACGCCCGGGGCGAGTTGGCGGCCGTGGTCGGGGTGCGGGCGCACGACGCGGTCATCGACGTCGTGCGGTTGCACACCGAGGACGACGCGGTCGCCATGCGGATGCCCGCCGACGAGGTGAACGTGCTGTCGCCCAGCAGGTTCTCGTGGCGCCGTTGCGGACCGGCCACGCACGTGCTCGAAGAGCTGCTCGACCTGCCCGACGACGACCGGGTCGGGTGAGGCTTCCCGTCCGCGTCCGCGGTGGCGGACGGGACCGAGGGGGTTGGCGGCCCCCTCACGGCGAACTTGACCTGGAGACGCAGCGGGAGTCGACTCCGCGCCCGAAGACGTCGACGCCACGCTCGGAGCGCAACTCCGTGTTCGTCGCATCAGCGGCGTGGGGGCCGAGGTCGGCTTCGGTCCCCACGCCGGCCACCCCGTCTCGGCCCGTCGTTCGGCGGCAGGCTGTTGGTCGGCGGCGGGTCGTTCAGGAGCGGGTCGTTCAGGGGCGGGTCGCTCAGGGGCGGCGCAGACCGCTCAGCACCACGTCCAGGCCGCGGCGGAACTCGAGGTCCGGCGTGATCGTGCGCGCCGTCGCGGCCGTCTCGGCCAGCAGCGGGTACCGCTCGCCCAGCGCGGCCATCGCCTCCGTGCCCGGTCCGGGCAGCGGGCTGCGGTGCTCGATCTCGGTCGCCCCGATCACGTAGCTCAGCAGCGCCCGCAACGCGATGACCCGCTGCTCGCCGGTGAACCCGGCCGCGGTCAGGACCTCCAGCACGGACTCCGACCAGCGCAGCAGGCTCGGGCACCGGTGCCGGTGCGCCATCGTGAGCGGCACCGCGTTCGGGTGCGCGGCGATCGCCGCCCGGACCCGTTCCACCAGGACCGCGACCTGCTTGTCCCACAGCGCCCGCGGCGGCCGGGTGTCCACATCGGACAGCATGTGGTCGACCGCCAGCGCCTCCAGCTCGTCCCGGTCCGCGACGTACCGGTAGAGCGACATCGTGCCCATGCCCAGCTCCGCGGCGACCGCGCGCATCGACAGCGCCGCCAGGCCCTCGCGGTCGAGGACGGCGAGCGTGGCGGCGGCGAGCGCGGCCGGGGACAGCGACTTGGGACGCGGCATGGCGCACGACAGCGTACTGGAGTTGACAGCGTACGCAGTACGCGCATAGCGTCGTGAGCGTACAGCGCACGCTTACCGGACCAGGGGGAACGCCGTGAAGGTCGACGCACGCGAGTGGGAGTCCGTCTCAGGTGGCGCGGTGCGGGTGCCGGACCCGGACCGCCTGGTGCACCTGCAGTTCCGCCGCTTCGCCGGCTGCCCGGTGTGCAACCTGCACCTGCGGTCGATCGTGGCGCGGCACGACGAGATCACCGCGCACGGCGTCACCGAGGTGGTGGTGTTCCACTCCTCGGCCGCCGAACTGCGCCCGCACGTGGCCGACCTGCCGTTCGCCGTGGTCGGCGACCCGGAGAAGCGGCTGTACGTGGAGTTCGGCGTCGAGTCCGCGCCGCGCTCGCTGCTCGACCCGCGCGCCTGGGGCGCGATCGCGCGCGGCGTGGTCCGCGACCTCGGCCCGGTGCTGCGCGGTCGCCGCCCGCTGCCGAAGCCGGAGGGCGGACGGCTCGGCCTGCCCGCCGACTTCCTCATCGCGCCGGACGGCTCGGTGGTTGCGGAGAAGCGTGGACAACACGCGTACGACCAGTGGTCGGTGGAGGAACTGCTCGCCCATGCACAGGCCCTGACCAGCAAGGACTGAGTTGTCCACAGGGTTGTCCCCAGTTGTGGACGGTCGAACACCCGTTCGACCTCGGCCCGGGGGCCCCCCCCCCCCCCCCCCCGGGGGGGGCCCCCCCCCCCGGCCGGGCTCAGCGGGACGGGTCGCGGTTGAACAGGACCCGCGCCCTGGCGTACCCGACCGCGGCGAGGACCAGGCACCAGCCGACCGCCCAGTACCCGCTGTCCCCGATCGGCGTGCCGACGAGCAGCCCGCGCAGGGTGTCGCCCACGGTCATCACCAGGATGCCCGGCACCAGGTAGTCCACGTAGGACGCGCCGGCGCCGGCGGCCGGGCCGAGCGAGCCGCCGAAGACGTGCACGAACAGCAGCATCATCATCACCGGCATGCCGATCGTGCCGATCGACATCATCGGGAAGCGCTGCATGTGCCGCAGGTTGCGGCGCAGCATGGTGGTGGTGTCGCGGATGGCCGTGGTGCTCATCGCCGTGCGGTCCTCTCGGTGGTGAGGGCGAAGAAGACGTCGTCGAGGTCGGGCGTGTGCACGGACAGGTCCTGCACGTCGACCGCGGCGCCGTCCAGCCGGTCGAGCAGCGCCCGCAACTGGTGCACGCCGCCGTCGCCGGGCACGTCCAGGGTCAGCGCCGCGTCGTCGGGGGAACCGCCGAGCGCCCTGGCCGCGAGGTCGAGCGTGCGCGCGGTCGGCGAACCGCAGCCGCACGTGCCCGCCCGGGACCAGCCGCTTCAACTCCGCCGAGGTGCCCTCGGCGACGAGCCGGCCGCCGTTGAGCACGGCGATCCGGTCCGCGAGCTGGTCGGCCTCCTCCAGGTACTGCGTGGTGAGGAAGATCGTGACGCCGTCCGCGACCAGGCCGCGGATGACCTCCCACATGGCGTGCCTGCTGCGCGGGTCCAGGCCGGTCGTCGGCTCGTCCAGGAAGATCAGCCGCGGCTCGCCGACCAGCGTCATCGCGAGGTCGAGGCGTCGGCGCAGGCCGCCGGAGCAGGTGGCGGCGGGCTTGCGGGCGGCGTCCACGAGGTCGAACCGCGCCAGCAGCTCGGCGGCGCGGCGACGCCGGTCCCGGCGGCCGAGGTGGTTGAGGTCCGCCATCAGCAGCAGGTTCTCCTCGCCGGTGAGGAGGTTGTCCACGGCGGAGAACTGGCCGGTGACGCCGATGGCCGCGCGCACGCCGGCGGGGTCGCGGACGAGGTCGTGGCCCGCGACCACCGCCTCGCCGCGGTCGGGGGAGATGAGCGTGGACAGGATCTGCACGGTCGTCGTCTTGCCCGCGCCGTTGGGGCCGAGCAGGGCGAACACCGTGCCGGGCGCGACGCGGAGGTCGAGGCCGTCGAGCACGACGTGGTCGCCGTAGGTCTTGCGCAGGCCGGAGGCCGTGATGGCCATGGTGGTGCTCCTGGTCGATGAGCGGCGGCAGGCTTCGCGCGCCGGTGAGGTGGGGGCGGGGACGTCGGCTTCCGACAGCGACTCCCCGGTGGCGGACGGGAGGGGCGGTCCGCCCGGACCCGTGAGCCGGTCCGGGTGGGCGTCGAGGGCCGGCACGGTGGTGTGGTTCAGGCGCGGTGGATGACGATGTCCCCCAACGAGGTCCGGCCGTGCACCTCGACCCGCTCCTCGTGCTCGCCCGGAGCGTCCACGTTGGTCAGCTCGTTGCGCACGCGTCCGGCCGCGGACCGGATGTCGAGCCAGGCGGCCGTGCCCTCGCCGATGCCGACCTCCAGGTCGCCGGACTGCGTCCGCAGCACGACCGACCCGCGCACGACCTGGTCGAGCCGGATGTGGCCGCTGGCGGTCTTGGCGTCCACGTCGCCGCCGCAGCGGCCGACGGAGATGTCCCCGTTGGCGGCGCTGATCAGGACGTCGCCGGTGAGCACGTCGAGCGCGAGGGTGATGGGTTCGGGCGTGGCGAAAGAAGGCATGGCTGTCCCCTGTGAACGGGTCTGGTGGGTGTTCGGGCTGCTAGCGGACCCAGCCCGTGAAGTGCCGGCCGGGCGCGACCGCGCCGGTGGAGGTCCGGCCGCGACGACCCAGGCCGGCCGCGGCGGTGCGCACCAGCCAGGCGTTGACGGAGACGCCCTCGCGGCTCGCCGCCTCCTCGACGCGCAGCTTCAGGGGCTCGGGCAGCCGCAGGTTGATCCGCGCGACCGGGCCCTCGTCCGGGCGCCACAGTGGTGCCATGGCAAGCCCGCGTGGCGTCACGGCAGTGTGTGGTGAGGGTTGAGGCGTCTCCACCCGTTCGGGTGGAATAGTGGGGTTATGGGACCACTGGTCCATTCCGGAACGTGACGGCGTGCGGTGATCGTTTTATTCCAGCTCTCCTGGGGTGGAATCGAGCACCTCGCGCCGCACGCGTGGCGGAATATGCGTCGGCAGTGTTCCGACTATCGGCCAGCACCCACTTGACCAGCGCAGATGACCTGATCAACGGGCGATGGCCCGTAATCTTGCGGAACGGTACGAAAGTAGTGACTCGTTCGGCCTAACGGCCCATCTGCGTCGATGTGTAGTGAACTGCCAAGTAACTTCACTTCGTCCCGTGAACGCCTTGCCAGGATGTCGGCTCCCGGTGCAAGCTTCCCGCCATGAATTTCCGCCCCCTGCCCGACGGGCAGTGGTCGCCGGTGGCAGGGCTCCCCGGCATCCCCGAAGCACTGCGGCGTGAAGGCGCCTACCTGCCGCCGCCGCTGCCCTCCGACCTGACGCTGCCCGCCGCGACCTACCGCGCGTGCGCCGAGGCCGAGCACGCGCTCGGCCGGCTGGACGAGGCGGCCGACCGGCTGGGGGTCAGACCGGCGCTGGTGCGGGCCACGCAGGTCCGTGACGCGAACAGCTCGGCCGGCCTGTCCGGGGTCGCGGTGGGCCTGCGCGAGACGTTCGCGGCCGACCTGCTCGCGTCCGAGGACGGCCCGCCGCCCACCGACAGTGCCGCGCCGTCCCAGCTCGTCGCGCCGTTCCTGCGGGCCTTCGCGCACGGCCTGGCCCGCGTCCGCGCCGGCGCGCCGGTCGACGCCGACCTGGTCGGCGAGGTCGCCGCGATCATGACCGGCGGCGAGCCCGGCGGCAGCGCGCGGGACGTGCTGCGGCACGCGCCGGGCCGGCTCGGCCTCAGCGACGAGCGGGCCTACCTGCTGACCGCGACCGGCGCGCACCTGGTCGCGCTGCTGGAGCAGTGGTCGACGTGGGTGCGCGAGGAGGACGAGCAGCCGAGGATCGCCAAGATCGCGCTCGCGCACTACCAACTCGAGGTGCTGCAACCGTTCCCCACCGCCAACGGCCACGTCGCGCGCACGTTCTCGACGTTGGAGCTGGTGCGGTCCGGGCTGGTGCGCGACCAGGTGCTGCCGCTGTCGGTGTGGCTGGACACCGCGCTGGCCGAGTACCAGTGGCAGATCCGGGCGGTGGTCGACACCGGCCGGGTGGACCGGTGGGTCGACTTCTTCGCCGCCGCCGTCCGCGACCAGGCCCTGGCCCAGCTCCGGCTGATCGGCCACCTGGAGGCGCTGGCCGCCGAGTACGCGGCCCGCCTGCCGCGCAAGGGGAAGCTGCCGCTGGTCGCGGCGGAGCTGATCGGCTTCCCGGCGGTGGACCACCGGTCCCTGCGCACCCGGTACGGCGTCACCGCCAAGGCCGCCACCGACCTCACCGCCCGCCTGGTCGAGCTGGGCGTCCTCGTGCCGTGGGAGTTCCGCGGCTACCGGCGGGTGTTCCTGTGCCGGGACGTGCTGCGCCTGCTGGCCGACAACCCCGACACCACGCCCTGACCCGTCACGGGTCCCGGTCCGCCTCCAGCTCGGCCACCAGGTCCCGGACGCGCTGCGCCGCTTCGTCGTCGGCGCCGATGAGCAGCGCCAGCGCGCGGTTGAACCGCCGGTGCGCCACGGCCCGGTCGCCCGTCAGCCACAGCGCCCGGCCGAGCAGGGTCAGGCACTCGGCGCGTTCGACGGTGGTCGCGGTCGTGGGGCGGGGCAGCTCCTCGAACACCTTGTCCGCGCGGGCCAGGTAGGTGACCGCCGAGTCGGGGCGGCCCACCTCGACCATCAACGCGCCCAGGTGCGCCAGCGCCCGCGCCGTGCCGGGCCGGTCGTCGTGCAGCAGGCACAGCTCCAGCACCTCGTCCGCGCACCCGACGACCTTGTGCATCCGGCCCTCGGCGCGGTAGGTCGCGGCCAGGTCGTGCAGCGCGCCGGCGGTGGCGTCCGGGTCGTCGTCCCGCAGGCGGTGGATCGCCAGCTCGCGCATGCCCGCGACGGCGGCCAGGCGCAGCGACCCCCGCGCCCGCAGAGCCTCGGCGGCACGGCGGAAGCCCGCGGCCAGCAGCAGGGACGTGGGCAGCGCTGCGGCGAGGTCCGCGCCGACCGCCAGCAGGTCGCGCGCCCACGTCTCGTCCACGTCGTCGGGCAGCGCCGGCCACACGTCGGCGAACAGCGCCGCCGCGGCCTCCGGCTCGGCCACCGCGTCCCGCAGCGCGGCCAGGAGCCCGTCGCGGTGGGCGGCGAACCAGGCCGGCCCGGTCGTCCGCCGGTCGGTCGGCAGCTCCCGGCGCCACCGCGCGACGGCGTGCCGTGGTTCGTCGCTCACCTCGTGCCACCCCCGCTCACGTCACTTGATCACGAGTGTCGCCCAGACGGGTGAGGGCGCACACCGCTGATGTAGCGGACTCTCGGCGGTCCGGTGTCACACGGGCGCGGGACGGCAAGGCCACGGACCGTCATCACCGCTGCGTGGGGACGATCTCGAACAGGTCGTGGAACTGCATCGGCGCGAGGGCGGTCAGCGCGCCCCCGATGAACGCCGGGCCCGGCTGGAGGTCGCCGCTCAGGACGCGCGCGACCGTGGAGCGGTTGACGTCCATGGCCTTCGCCAGCGCGTAGTCGGACGAGAACCCGGCGAGCCGCGCGGCTTTGGTGAAGACATCGGTGCGGAGCTTGATCGTGTTCGGCATGGGCCAGCCTCGTGTTGTGCATACCCAACGCGTGTTGTGCGGACCCAACCTAGCAGTGAGTTGTGCTCGCGCAATGACAGTTGTGTGCGCACAACGTGCAGGTCGGGGGTTACCTGTGGGGAGCGCGCAACACCCGTTGCGCACACGCATCTACGATGGCGCGGTGACCACAGACAAGAGCGCGGGCGCGCCCTGGTGGGACTTCGTGCAGCGGCAGCTGGACGACCGGGGGATGACCACGGCGGACCTGACCAAGGCGACCGGGATCGACAAGAGCCGCTTCACGCAGTGGCGGCAGGGCAAGCGGGCGTCGCTGGACAGCGCCCGGCTGATCGCCAAGGCGTTCGGCATGAGCCCGTTGGAGGTGATGGTGGAGGCGCGGCTGCTCACCGCCCAGGAGGTCAACCTCGACCGCGTCTCGCCGGACCCGGCGCAGTTGACGAACCAGCAGCTGCTGGCCGAGCTGGACCGACGGCTCAAGCGTTTGGACTGACCGGGCGTCCCGGGGCGGACCCGTGCGGGGGC
>NZ_JBHYXZ010000028.1:49645-74440 GCF_042752395.1 Actinosynnema sp. NPDC059335
TTTCTCGGTGTGTTGGGGGGTGTGGTCTTTTGTAAACCCCCCCCGCCCGCCCCGCGCGCGGGGGGGGGGGGCGCGGGGCGGGGGGGGGGGCGGCGGCCCGCCCCCCCCCCCCGGGACCGGTCACGCGGTCTGCACCGAGAAGTAGCGCTCGGCCGTGGCAGAGAGATATCCCTCGGGCGTGCGGCTGAGCACGCGGACCACGAAGACGCCCGTGGCCGGCGGCGTGAACGTGACCGTCGCCCGGCCGTCCGGGCCGGCGGCGACGACCGTCTCCGCGTCGTCGTTGAAGCGGTACGCGTACTCCGTCGAACCGGTCAGCGCGGCGGTGAAGGTGAACTCGATCGGCTCGCCCACCCGGCCGCCGATGTTCGTGCCCGGCGGGAACTGCGGGCTCGTGATCACCGGCGCGAGACCGCCCGCGTAGAACACGTACGTCGTCTCGTCGGACACGATGCCGCTGCCCGACACCGCCCACGCCGTGATGCGGACGTAGCCCGGCTTGGTCGGCGTGAAGTCGAACGACGCCGTGCCGTCCGCGCCCGCGCCGACCGTCCGCTCGGGACCGTCGGCGACCGCGTACCGGTACCCGGTCACGCCCGCGAGTCGGGTGGACAGCGTGAACGTGCCCCGCACGCCGGGACCGCCGGACGTCCTCCACTCCGGGTACTCGGCGCTGGTGACGGTCGGGGCCACGCTCTCGGCGGCGAACTCGGCCCAGCCGTTGCCCGACCGGACGCCGGCGGCGTTCGTGGTGAACACGAACAGCTCGGACCAGCCCGACCGCCGGGCCGCGTACGCGACCTGCGCGGTGCCGTCCGCGCCGACGGGCACGGTCGTCTCCGGGCCGTCGTCCACCCGGTAGGTGAACGACACCGCGTCCGGCATGGTGGCGGAGAAGGAGAACGTCCGCTCCTGCCCGACCATGCCGTCCCACGGGGTGACCGACACGTCGGGCTTCATCGCGTCGACGTAGTAGACCTGGTTGGCGACCCCCGACTTCCGGCCGTTCGCGTCGGTGGTCCACACGTCGAGCCGGTGGAACTCGGGCTCCGGCCGGTCGAACGCGACCGCGGCCTTCGCCGTGCCGTCGGATCCGAGGGGGACGGTGGTCTCCGGCCCGTCGTCCAGGCGGTAGGTCGCGGTGACCGCGCCGTCCTGGCGCGCGGTGAAGGTGAACTCGGTGGACCGGCCCAGCCGCGGGTACTCGCCCTCGACCGACGGGGACGTGTCGCGGACCCAGAAGCGGAACGTGCGGCCGGGCGAGCGGTTGCCCGCGCGGTCGAGGCCGACCACCGTGATGCTCAGCGGTCCGTTCGAGGTCGGGGTCAACGAGACCGTGGCCGAACCGCCGGGCCGATCGGCCTCCACCCGGCCGTACGGCATCCCGATGCCGTCGTACTCGAAGGCCACCACGTCCGCGACGCCGTTCGCGCCGAACGTGAACTCGCCGGGCACGCCCTCACCACCGTTGCCGGGCGGTCCACCGTCCTCCTGGTACACGGGGGAGGTGACCGTCGGGGCGACGTCGGGCGCGGTGTGGTCGACCGTGATCAGGCATGGCTCGGACCACTCGGACGTGGCGTGCCCGTCCTCCGCGCGCACCGCCCACGCGTAGGTGTTGCCGTCCTGCAATATGTCCGGCGGGAAGTACGTCGACGCGTGACCGAGGCCCGCCCAGACCGGGAACACCTCGCGCCGCCGGTCGGGCGCGGACACCGGCCAGAAGGCCATGCGCGCCTCGACGTCGCGGACGCCGTCGGGGTCGGCGACGGTGGCGGAGACGACCGGTTGACGTGCGGCGGTGATCAGCGGTTCGCCGGCGCACGCGGTGTTGTCGACCTTCAGGCCGGCGGGCCGTGCCGGGGGGTGGTTGTAGTCGACGTCGAGCGAGGCGCTGTTGCGGTACGTGCGGCCGTAGGCGGTGTCGCCCTGGAAGTCGCCGGAGATGCGCGCCACGACGGTCAGCGTCGTGCCGCCCTCGGCGAGCGCGTCCCGGACCGCGTCCGCGAGGTCCCAGGTGACGTAGGCGACGCAACCGGTGGTCGGCCGGGGCCCGGCCAGCCGGGCCAACTCGCGCGGCTGCCGCGCCCACGACACCGTGCCGCTCGGCTTGACGAGCCACAGTTCCGTGGCGCGCGGCTTGGCGCAGTCGTTGGCGGCCGACTCGGACAACGTGACGGCCGCGGCGAAGACCGTGGCGTCACGGACCTTCGTCAGGTCGAACGTGAAGTACGACTTCCCGGTGTGCCGCTTGCCCTCGGCGTCCCGCCAGGAGCCGACCTTCGCGTCACCGGTGGTGGTGTTGTGGTGCGGGCTGCGACTGTCGATGGTCAACCAGGACGACCTGCTGAGCGTCTCGTGCCGGGGCAACGGCGCCGCCCCCGCCGTCCCGACCTGCGTCACAACAGCACCCGCGACGAGCGCAACGACCAACCCGGCGCGCACGACGCGCGCCGGTCTTCCGGACGATCTCATGTTCCCCCTCTGCACCGCGGACCGGCCCGACGCCGCCGCGATCGGGAATGGTGCCATCCGATCTGTCCGTTGTCTCACCGTTCAGGGAGGTCAAGGACCCTTCGGGAGGCGTCCGGCCGATCGTCGGCGTGCCGGGGTGGATCGACCCTCGCCGTATCCGGAATCAGTCCGTGGTGGTTTCGCGAACCCCGGCCGACCGGGGCGGATCCCGGCTGACGGCGACTGACGGGAAAGATCAGGCCCCGAGCGCGTTGTCGCAGCTCAGGGCCTGATTCACCCGGCGAAAGGTGAGTGCCCCCGGCAGGATTCGAACCTGCGACACACGGTTTAGGAAGGCGCTTCGGGCACACGGTCCCTCATACCTCGTGACCTGCCCGAACACTGCCCTGCGCCTCACCATGTCGCCGACCCAGTCCGCGAGGAGTCCGCAGTCCGCGCACCGCCACTGTCCAGTGCCCCAGCCTCCGCCGATCTCATAGCTCGTTGGCAAGACGGCGAAGCCGTCGCGGAGCCGATCGCCGTGCCCAGCCACCCTATCCACGTGACCGCGCGATCGTCCCGACCGGCGAACCTCGGGACTCCTCGGCCTCCAGCTCGCCATCACCTCGCGCGCCGCCTCCGGACCACGTGCACCGACTCCGCGCACGGCCGACGGGCGGAGCGAAGCGGGAGCCCGGCGTGCCGTGATGCGGGGGAGTCGGTGCCAAAGTGCGTCCGGCCCAGCCGCGCGCTGCCGCAGGCGGCGCGTGCCTTGATCCCGTAGAGCCGAATTCGGCAGATGTGGCCGTTCGCTGGTGGCTGCCTCGCAGTCCTTACAGTCCGAGCGTCTCGGCCTCGGACGGAGGAGTAGTTCCAACCGGTGTGTAGATGAAGGTCAATGAGGTCGAACCGCGTACCAAGATTGTCAAGTCGTAGAACGACCCCACGGTGATCGTGGTGCGTGTTTTTGTCAGCATGGAAAGTTGCGGTAGTGCGTCCCTCTGAAATGCCTCAAGCGCCTCGCTGGAAAGCGTGTTCAATGATGCGCCAATGCCGCTCAATAGGCGAGCAGGTGTCTGGACTGTGCCATTGTTGCCAGTCACGTGGGCCGTAACGGCCCGCGTTTTGCTGAACGCACTGCTCTCGGGTAAGAGATAAATCTCAGTAACTGGAGTGACTTTCCCGCCAAAGACGCCCGGCTTCGCGATGGTTGTCGGCAGAGGTGACGAGCCGGTAGCTAAAAGTGGCAGTTGAAGGTTGATTTGGTCGATCACATCATTTATGGACGAGTCGAACGTCTTGGCATGTGGCGACGTAGTTGTGGTTGCAGTGGTCTTTGCTTTGGTTGATTCACCGGTGGTAGGCAAATTAGAGGTGGGTGACAGCGCCGCGGTTCCACCTCCGCATCCCGTCGTCGCTAGCAAAACTAATGAAGAGCAGAGCAGAAATCGCCGCAGCATCTAATTCGCCTGTCCACTGTGTTGGTCGGTCGGATCTCCTATCGGCGGTCGCGCAGTGGGCGTTACCGCATGGCTGTTAGTACCTCCAACTTGGAGGTGGCTAAGGTGGCCGCATGGCGGCATGGGCATTCAAGCTGGCGGCACACCTACTTGCGGGACCGCTTCCACGTAGATGGGCGCATGTTCAGGGTGTTGCGGCACGGGCACGTTCCGTCTCGGCGCTGTTCTCGGATAGCGACGCCTCAACTCTTGAGGAGGCGGCGGTCCTTCATGACATCGGCTACGCTCCAAATCTAGCGTTGACTGGGTTTCATCCGCTGGACGAAGCTGGATATTTGCGCGATTCCGGCTATCCTAAAAGTCTCTGTGCGCTCGTTGCGTATCACTCATGTTCTTACCGTGAGGCGGAGCTTCGTGCGATGGTGAACGAATTGAGTGAATGGGACGACGAGAAAACGCCTTTGCGGGATGCGCTCTGGTGGGCGGACATGACCACGACGCCGGATGGTCGTCGAACGAACGTTCACGATCGAATTGGCGAAATCGTGGAACGGTATGGTCCGGCTGACCTTATGACATCCCTTAACTTGGAGGCGAAGTCAGAATTGGTGGCCGCGGTGGAGCGGACTGAGGAGCGGTTGTGGGCGGCTGGGTTGGGTCACTTGGCGAAGTAGGGAGTGGTCCGCGGTTTGAAGCCGTGTTCGATGCGGAGGCGGATTGAGGGGTGGATGTTGAGGGCTTCGAGGTCTTCGCGGGCGACCCAGTGGACTTCGCTGGACTCGTCGCTTGTGCGCAGCTCGCCTCCGATGGGCTGAGCGCGGAAGCAGATGGAGAACTCCTGGCGGACTTCGCCGTCCGTGTAGGAGATGACGTGGGCCGGGTCGGAGTAGACGCCGATGATGTCGGTGGGGTCTACGTCGATGCCGGTCTCTTCCTTGACCCTCGCGGATGACGGTGTGGCCGATGGTCTCGCCTACGTCTTGGGCTCCGCCGGGGATGGAGTAGAGGTTGTTGTCGGTGCGGCGGATCATGAGCAGGCGGCCTTGGTCGTCTTGGACGAACGCGGTCACGGCTACGACGATGTTGGTCGCCTTGGGGGCGTTCGGGTCGTTGTAGTGGTCGGTGCGCGCCATGGTTCCCTGCCTACCACTTGGGTGGCTTGGCGTCGTCCCAGACGCCCTGGAAGCTCTCGGCGTAGGTCTCGAAGAGGTCGCCTCCGGAGAGGCGGCGCAGGTGGAGGACCGGGGCGTGGGCTGCCATGAAGCCGTGGACGTGGGTGTTGACCGGCATCTCGTCATCGAAGCGGTAGATCGAGTTGTAGAGCGTGGTGCGGTGGCAGCGGATCTCGGCGTGGCCGGTGTCTGCCGGCGGCTTGAAGAACGCCAGGGCGTTGCGAACCTTCGCGGCGAGGGTGCCCTTGTCACGCCACGGCGCACCAGTGGCGAGAGGACGGTGAGGAGACCCGGTTCAAGATCACTCGTGCCGGGACGGTCTCGTGGCTGCCCTGGATGCCCGGCCCGTTCGACTGCTGATCGGTGGTGTGGGCGGGCAGCGGATGCGGCGGTGTCCGCCCACATTGGACGTAAGACCTGAAGAAGATCACTGGACCTGTCGTTGACGGACCTCAAGCTTGGGCATGCCTGTCAACGCTCGATGTCGAGTACTGACATGCGCCGAAGCATGTCGTCAGGACGCGCCGTCGTTGGTGCCTCACTGTTCCAGGTAGTGCACCCGGACAGCCGTGTCCAAGTCTCGGACGTCCGTCTTCAGGGCTTGGAGGACGGTCTCTTGGTCTCGTCCGAGCAGTCCAGCGATGTCGTAGGCGATCTCTGCCTCAACCAACTCCGGCCTTGCATCGAGGGACTGGCGGTTGAGAGCGGACGCCCTGTCGAAGATCCACCACTTGTGACCGGCGTCGTGCGGTTCGGTTGGCTTGAGGCGCGCTGCGGTCGCGGCGTCCACCGGCACGTCGTGCATGGTGTGGCGAAGACCCAGAGCGACCCGAACGATGGTCGCCCTATGTCCCGGAAGCTGCAGAAGGATCGCTTTCGCTTTTGCGATGTCGCGCCCGACCGGTGCACCGCCACCGGCGATGCAGTTCGAGTAGTTCCGCAAGAAGTCGGGCTTGATCCTTCCGGGCGTCCAGATTCCTCTGCTGCTCGTCCCGTCGATCTTGGCGTCGCCACCCTACGAGAGCAATCGTCACGGCTGTCGCCGATGCGACCACCGAACCGAGCAGGCTCAGCGAGTTCATGGTTGGGACTGTAGTGACGCAGGTCACTCGAAGTGGGTGTGACGCGCAGACAGCTTGTGCGCCGGCACAACCGCCGGTTCGTGACCCGTGGCAGACGGGGATTCCGGCTGACGGCGACTGACGGGAAAGATCAGGCCCCGAGCGCGTTGTCGCAGCTCAGGGCCTGATTCACCCGGCGAAAGGTGAGTGCCCCCGGCAGGATTCGAACCTGCGACACACGGTTTAGGAAACCGATGCTCTATCCCCTGAGCTACGAGGGCGCGGGCATGAGCCTACCGGGTGCCCCCGGCAGGTTCGGGTGGTGGGGTTGTCACTCGGTGAGCCTAGGATCGTGCACCTTGGGTGAGGGCGGGGGTCCCGAGCGGTCGGCTGTCCGGGCGAAGTGGTCCCCCTCGTCTTCTCCGCATCGGTCCAGTGAGGTACAGAAGGGGCATATCCCTCTCCGACGAAAGCCGACCCATGAGCAGCCGACCCTGGCCCGACTTCCGTCCCGGCCCGCTGGGCTCCCTCGGCGCCTGGTGGCGGCGGCTCCGGGCCCGCCCCAACGCCGAGCAGTACACGTTCGTGCCGCCCTCGACCACCCACGAGCACCCGTTCGAGTCGCCGCTGCCCAGCGCCGTCTACGGGCTCGACTTCCACGTCCGGATGACGATCCACTGGCGCGTGGACCTCACCACGGGCGTCCGGCACAACGCCCCGCGCAGCGCGGCGGTCAACGACATCGTCAACCGGGCCAAAGCCCTCACCGAACGGGCGATGCTCGTGCACCACGCCCCGCTCCGGTACCGGCTCGGCGCGGAACTCGCGGAGGAGCGGCAGGTCGAGGGCACGCACGTGTGGGCGCGGGCCGACGCGGTCGAGTTGACCGTCGACGACAACGACCTGGCGATGGCCCGCAAGCACATCGAACTGCTCCAGACCACCACCATGCGCCAGGCCGAGCGGGACGCCGAACGGGCCGAGATCAAGTACCTGCGCGACGAGGTGCTGACCGACCTGTCGACCGCGACGATCTGGTGGCTGGTCCGCAACGGCTACGAGGTGGAGCAGGCCGTGGGCCTCAGCAGGCACCTGGCCGAACTGGTCGGCATCGCGGCCCAGCGCCGCGACCAGCACTGGGCCGACACGCTGGTCACGTCGTTCGAGAGCGCCCTGCCCCGCCTGGACGACGGCCACCGCACGGATGTCCGGATGCACCTCGCCAAGGCGCTCGGCATCTACGGCGGCTCGACGGTGGCCGAGGAGTTCGCCGAGCAGGTCGGGTTGCCCGCCCAGCCGGACCAGCAGGTCGAGGGGAGCGCGCAGATCCAGCCGAACCGGCAGGCGAACGCGCAGATCCCGGCGGGCCCGCAGGGGAGCCCGCAACTGCCCGCGAGCGGCGCGCCGCGGCCGAACCACCAGGACCACCGGCCACTGCCGCCGAACCACCGCCGGAACGGCGCCAAGCCCCTGCCGTGATTCCCTAACCTGTGATCGTGACCCACAACCTGACCGAGGTGCGCGGCGCGGCGGTGGCCGGCGCGTTGCGCGTCCTCGCCCGGCTCACGCCGTACGTCGAACCCGAGCTGATCGGCCTGCGCGAGGTGGTGCGGCCGGGTGACGTGTGCGTCGACATCGGCGCGGCGCTCGGCCTCTACACCGTCTCGCTGTCCCGCCTCGTCGGTCCACAAGGGACAGTGCACAGCATCGAGCCGCTGGTGTTCGCGCACCCCGCCCTGTCCTTCCTGCTGCGCCCGCGCGAGGGTCGCAACGTCGTGCGGCACTCCGTCGCGCTGGGCGTCAGCGAGGGCCGTGACGTCATGAGCGTCCCCGTCCGGCACGGCACACCGGTCACCGGCCGTTCGTTCCTCACCGCGGGCGCGGACGGGCTCGGCTCCAACGAGGAGTTCACCGACCACCTGGAGGTCCTGGTCCGCACGGACACGCTGGACCGGTTCTGCGCGGCCAACGCCATCGACCGGCTCGACTTCGTCAAGGCCGACGTGGAGGGTGCGGAGCTGCGCGTGCTGCAGGGCGGCGAGGAGACGCTGGAACGGTTCCGGCCGACGCTGCTCCTAGAGATCGAGGAACGGCACGTGCTGCGCTTCGGCTACCGGGCGCGCGACGTGCAGGAGTGGCTGGCCGAGCGCGGCTACCGGATGCACGCCTGGCACCGCGGCACGTGGCGGCCGGTGGAGCGGATCGACGATCGCGTGCGCAACTACCTGTTCACCGCGCGATAACGGCGCACCACAAGCCCGCACGACAAGCCCGCACGAGAAGGCCGCACGAGAAGGCCGCACGAGAAGGCCGCACGAGAAGGCCGCACGAGAAGGCCGCACGAGAAGGCCGCACGAGAAGGCCGCACGAGAAGGCCGCACGAGAAGGCCACGCGAGAAGGCCGACAGGGCACGAGCACAGCGGAAGACCCCGGTCCCTGGGGGTGGACCGGGGTCTTCCTGTGGGCCGGTCTACTTGACGTAGACCTCAAGTTCGTACAACGAGTATCCGTACCCGGTGGCTCGTTGGATACCCGTCATTCGTACGAATCGTGCCGCATCAGGCGGGAACGACGCAAGGTCCTTTCCGCCGTCTCCGGCGGAAGTTTCGTACGCGGTCCGCCACGTGCTGCCATCGGTCGACAGCTCTATGCGATATGCCTTGGCATAAGCGGCTTCCCACGACAGCGCGACGCGGCCGACGGTGCGCGTCGCGCCCAGGTCGACCCGGATCCACTGCGGGTCGGACCAGTCGCTCGCCCAGCGGGTGTCCGGCTTGCCGTCCACCGCGTTCGAGGGCGGCGAGTCGTACCAGCCGCGCTCGTGGCTGCTCGCGGTGGCGGTGGCGCCGGCGGCGAGGTTGGCCAGGTCCGTGCCCCGGCGGGACGGGAACTGGACGACCTGCTGGTAGGTGGGCCGGTTCTGCCAGTTCACCTTGTCGTGCGTGATGCCGCCCATGGCGCGGTGGATGATGGTGTCCGCGCACCACTGGTCACCGGCGGCGCACGACGCGTCACCGGGGTAGACGGCGGTCGCGGGCACCGCCGCCGCGGCGCGGAGGCTGTCCAGCAGCACCTGGCGGCACGCCGCCACCGCGCCACCACCGCAGTAACGCGCGCCGAGCGCGCCGTTCACCCGGTCGCCGAGCACGGCGCGCAGGTCCTTGTCGACGTAGCTCCACCAGCCGTTCTGGAACGACGAGCCCTTGTGCGGGGCCGCGCCGTGCGTGTCCGACGGCGGTTCGTCCACCTGGACGGCCCTGGTCAGCTGGTCGTAGAGCGCGTCGCCCAGGCCCGGCCGGAACTGCGCCTCGACCAGCCGCGGCCACCACGCGTCCAGCACGCGGATCGCGTCGGCGTGGGCGTAGGTCTTGCTGCCGCGCGAGGTTTCCTTGCGCAGCGAGCCGGATCGCTGCCAGTCGCGCAGCTTGCCGATCACGGACACCAGCGCCGGGTCGGTCACGGCCGCCGTGTCGATCACCCGCAGCAGGTCCGACAGCACCTGCTCGGCGCGCAGGTCCGCCACGCCCGCCTCGGCCATGGCCTTCGTCAACGACGCCCGGCTGACGGGCCCGCGGGCGATGAGCGCCCGGACGCGGTCGTCCAGCAGGTCGCCGCGGTGCACCGAACCCATGCCGTAGCCGGACGCGGAGTAGTCCAGCGCCTGCTTGTTGTTCCAACTGATGTAGAAGTCCTGGTTGACGGAGTTCGGGTGCTGCGCGAACGGCGTGTACGTCGCGGTGTTGCGGTCGGGGTTCCAGCCCTCCCACTCGTACGCGGGCTCGGCCTTCACCGGCAGGTGCGGGTCGACCGCGGCCTTGCGGACGGGGTTCGCGCCGGAGTTGAAGTACGCCGTGTCGCGCGAGTCCACGTAGAACCAGTTGAACGCGTACCCGATGTGCTCGGCCGCGCGCTGGAAGTCCGCCGCCGACCTGATCGCGTCGGGGTCGTTGAACTCCTGGAACCCGATGATCGAGTCCACCTCGTGCAGGTAGGTCGACCGCAGCGAGGTGTACGCCACGAACTTCCCGTCCACCTTGGCGCGGCTGTGCACGAGCCCGTACTTGGTGCGGTGCATGACGAGCGTGTACGACCCGGCGGGCGTCGGGTCGGCGACCGTGGGCTTCCAGGAGTTCCTGCGCTCCAGGCGCTCCATCGGCAGGCACTGGCCGTGGTAGCGGTAGTGCGCGGACGTCGCGGTGGCGGGCGCGCCGGACGGCTCGCACAGCTCGACGGCGTAGGTGTCGGTGATGTCCTGACCTGCCGACGTCGCGCTCCACGAGTAGTCGATGCCCCGTCCGAGCTGGACGTACATCGACACGCCGGCGAACGACACGCCGCGGGCGCGCAGGCCGGGGCCGTTCAGCTCCTGGAGCATGAGCAGCTGCGGCGCGAAGTAGCCGGTCTGCGGGCCCCACACGGCGACCGGGTTGCCCGTGTCGGTGTGCCGGCCGGACACGACCAGCGCGTTGGACATGCCGTGCTTCTTGGCGAGCAGGTCGCGGGGGAGGACGCCGTCGGCGAAGAGACCTTCCAACGGCTCGAGGCCCGCCGGGATGTCCACTGTGGATGCTGCGGTGGAAACCTGGTCGTGCACCATCGGTTCGGGGGTGACGACGCCGCCGTCGGGCAGCGCGACGCCCTGCGGCGAGGCCGGGGTCGTGCCGTACGGGAAGCGTTGGCCGTCGTGGAGGGTCAGCACGGCCTCGGGGTCGTTCTGCTCCCGGAAGGACCGCCACACCTGCTCGCCCGCGGCCGCGCCGTACCGGTTCTGCGCGGCCAGCTTGACCAGCGCGTTCTGCACCTCGCCGCCACCGCCCGCGCCGAACAGGCCGCCCACGACGGCGGCGATGGCCACCAGGTCGGTCGGCTGGAACGGCTTGATGTCGTTCCAGTTGGTGATCGCGTCGGCGTGCCCGGTCAGCACGTACTCGCCGGGGAACGTCCGGTTGTTCACGGCGGTGGCGATGTAGGCGTTGATGCCCGCGATGTAGTCCTTGACGTCCTGCAACGCCTGCGCCCCGCGCGGGCCCTGGGCGGCCACCTGGTCGATCTGCGCCTGGAGGTCGGCCTCGGTGTAGGGGATCTGGTTGTAGAAGCTCTGCTCCAGCGCCCGGTTGCCCTCCGCGCCGCCCGCGAACCCGGACAGCTGTCCGCGGCCGAGGTGGCGGAACAGGTCCATCAGCCAGAGGCGGTCCTGCGCGGCGGCGTAGCCCGCGCCGAACTCCGTGCCGGACCGGGTGGTGCCGTAGATGTGCGGCATGCCGATCGCCTTGTCCCGCACGATCGTGACGTCGGCGCGGGGCTTGATCGTGCTCGCGACCTGGTCGGCGGGGACGCCGAAGGAGGCGTCGTTGAAGAACGCGCCCAGTTGGTCGTTGGTCAGGCCGCCGTAGCCGGGGACGAGCGAGTCGTAGCGGCCGAGCTGGTCGGCCGAGTGCGCGGGCCGGGTGCCGAGCAGCTGGTGGGCCAGGATCTCGGCGAGCGTGGCGTTGCCGTTCTGGCCGGGTGGCAGCACGTCGTGGCACTGGCCGAGGCAGTGGTCGTCCGGGGTGAACGCGCCGGTCCTGACCTCGGGTGGGGCGGCGGCCTGGGACGTGGTCGGGACGGTGAGGGTGGCCGCGGCGAGGAGGGCGACCACGGCTAGCGATCGGGCGGCTCTCCGCATGCGCGAAGCTCCTTCCAGGCAGGGATCGTGTGACGCACGTTACTGGCGCGTAACGATTTGCGAAAGACCTTCGCGTTTTGTGGGTGGGGAGCGGGGCGGGTTGGCCCGGATGGGTGTGGAGACTTGACCTGGTGAGGTTCGGTTGGGAAAACAGTTCACATGGTGCGACGTCGATCGCTGTTGACCGGGCTCGCCGGTGCGGGGGTGCTCGTGGGGGTGGGCGCCGCGGGTGCTTCGGACGCTTCCGCGTCGCCGGCGTCGCCCGGGTCGCCCGGTGTCGCGGCGTCGCCTGTTCTGCCCATCCGGAGTTGCGCCGACTGGGGCGCGCGGCCGCCGGCGGAGCCGACGACCGTCGTGAACACGCGGCCCGTGCGGATCCTCGTGCACCACACGGCTTCGGCGAACGTCACGGACTACTCGGAGGCGGCGGCGTACGCCAACGCGCGGTGGATCCAGGACTTGCACATGGACACCAACGGCTGGATCGACTCCGGTCAGCACTTCACCAACAGCCGCGGCGGTTTCCTCATGGAGGGCAGGCACGGCAGCCTGGCGGCGCTGCGCGCCGGCGATCGCGTGGTGGTCGGCGCGCACTGCCCCGGGCAGAACACGGCCGCCATCGGAATCGAGAACGAAGGGCTCTACATGGACGTGGAGCCGCCGAAGTTGCAATGGGACTCACTGGTGTCGTTCTGCGTCTACACGTGCCAGCAGTACGGGATCCCGCCATCGGCGATCGAGGGCCACCGGGACTACCGCGACACCCTCTGTCCGGGCGACAAGCTGTACGCCCTGCTGCCGCGACTGCGTCAGGAAGTGGCGCGCATCCTCGGTTGAGCCGGTTATTTCCTGGCAACTGTGAACAGGCGGAACCCGCGTGCTTCCGTGGTGAGATAACGGGGAATTAACGTCAGCTTGCGTGTTCGTGCGCGAGGCTGGACGGGTACGAACACGAAACGCCAACGCGGGGAGGCGTCGTGATCAAGGTGATGCTGGCCGATGACGAAGACCTCGTCCGGTCCGGCCTTCGCATGATCCTCAGCAGCGCAGGCGACATCGAAGTCGTGGCCGAATGCGACGACGGGCACCTGGTGGCCGACCTGGCCCGCCGGCACCGCCCGCACGTCGTGCTGCTGGACATCCGGATGCGGTCGTCCGACGGGTTGATGGCGCTGCGCAGGCTGCGGGCCATCCCGGACCCGCCGAAGATCGCCATGCTGACCACGTTCGACGTGGACGAGTACGTGTCGGAAGCGCTGCGGTTGGGCGCTTCGGGGTTCCTGCTCAAGGACACCGAGCCGGAGCAGCTGGTGCGGGCGGTGCGCGACCTCGCGGTGGGTGGCGCGGTGCTCGACCCCGGCGTGGCGGCGCGGGTGCTCGCGGCGGTGGCCGACGGGGAGCGGGCGGCCGAGCCCGCCCGGCGGTTGCTGGCCTCGTTGTCCGAACGGGAGCGGGAGGTGCTGGTCCTCATCGGACAGGGCATGTCCAACGCGGAGATCGGGGGGACGTTGCACCTGTCGGAGGCGACGGTGAAGGGGTACGTGTCGTCCGTGTTGGGCAAGATCGGGGCGGTCAACCGGGTGCAGGCGGCGTTGGTCGCGTTCAGGGGTGGGTTGATCGCGTGAGCCGGGGTGGTTGCGGCTCGGTGGTTCGGTTCTGCTCGGTGGTTCGGACCGGCTCGGTGGTGCGGGGCTCGGTGGGTGCGTCCGGCTCGATTTGACATGGGGCCCTTACGGGTACCCCTGGGCAGGCCAAAGCCGGCAGGCCCGGCGGGGTAAAGCGTCCCGCCAGGCCTGCCGGCTTCGTCCAGCCTAAGGCACCCGAACCCATGTCAAATCGAGCCTCGGTGGGGTGGTTGCGGGTCCGTTGTGGGTGGGTTGGTGGGGTTGTTGTAGGGGGTTGGGTGTGGGGTTAGTTGCCGGAGATGGTTTCCGGGACGACGAGGTGGGGTTCGACTTCGACGCGGTTGCGGCCGTGGCGTTTGGCGCGGTAGAGGGCCATGTCGGCGGCGGCGAAGAGTTGGTCCAGTTTGGCCGGGCCGGCGGCGACGCCGATGCTGACCGTCGGTTTGCGGGTCGGGCCCAGGACGACGGTCCAGTCGTGGTTGTCGACGGCGGCCCGGATGCGTTCGGCGACGGTCGGGCCCACGTCCTGGGTGTTGCCGGCCGTGTCGCCGAGGAGGACGACGAACTCGTCGCCGGCCCAGCGGGCGACCAGGTCGGCGGCGCGGCACTCGCGGCGCAGGAGTTGGGCGATCTCGCGCAGGGTGGCGTCGCCGGCGGCGTGGCCCGCGTCGTCGTTCACGCCCTTGAACCGGTCCACGTCGACCAGGACGAGCCACGGCACGCGGCCGTGGGCGGCGGTGTTCTCCAGCAGGCCGGCGGCGGCGCGTTCCAGGCCCAGGCGGTTGGCCAGGCCGGTCAGCGGGTCGCGGGCGGCGGCTTCCTGGGCGGCGACGGCGAGTCGTTGGGCCTGCACGGCGACGCGGCGTTGTTCCAGGGCTTGCCCGAGTCCTTCCTGGAGGGTCTCGGTCGCGGTGCGGCCGGCGGCGACCGAGCAGCGCAGCGCGGTGGCCTCGCCCACGTGGTCGTCCATCTCGGCGCAGATGTCGGCCAGGTCCAGGGAGAACCGCAGCAGGAGCGACGGGTCGTTGATGGACTCCGAGGCGGCGACCGCGCGGCTGGCCAGGGTGCGCGCCTGCACGAGGTCGCCCTGCTCGCGCCGGACCACGGCCAGCACCCAGCCGGCCACGGCGGCGGCCCACTTGTCGTTCGCCTCCTGGGCCTGCCGCAACGTCTCCCGGGCGTTCTCCTCGGCCTGCTCCAGCTCGCCGACGCCGGCCAGGGAACGGCTGTAGGCGGCGAGCAGCGCCCGGCGCATCTGCTCGTCCTTGGCCAGCTCCAGCCCTTCCCTGAGGTGGCCGCGGGCCTCTTCGAAGATCGCCGGCGCGACCTCGGGGTCGGAGGAGATCGCGCGGAAGTTCAGGGTGCCGCCCAGGCCCTGGAGGCAGTGGGCGAGCACTTCGTCGGCCCCTTCGACCGACGCCTCCGCGGCCCGGCGGGCCACCTGGACCGACAGCCGGAGCATGTCCACGGCGGCGCGGCGGTTGCCGATGCCCTCCAGCAGGTAGGCGAGGGCGTGCATGGCCTGCGCGGCGGCCGGGTTGTCGCTGTGCTCGCCGTCGAGGTCGGTCCAGCCCTCGGCGGCCAGTTCGAGGGCGAGGGGGATGCGGCCCAGCCGCCAGGCCAGCTTGGCCCGGTCGATCAGCACGGCGGAGCGCTGCCAGCGGTCCGCGCCGGGCGCGACGCGGCTCACCAGCTGGTCGAACAGGGTGTTGGCCTCCGGCAGGCGGCCAGCGTTCAGCAACGCCTTGACCTCGAGGTCGAGTTGCGGGACCTGTTCGGCTACCAGCCGATCTCGCTGCTCCACTCCTGCTGACACTCCATTCCGACTCGGCGAGGCGGTACGCGGGACCCCTCGCCGCCGGCACGGCTACCACAGGCTACCGGCCCGAACGCCGGGTGTACCGCTCCTCGTGCAGCACCGCTTCCAGGGGCAGCCGGCTGCGCCAGCCGTGGCGCTCCAGGTCGGGCGTCTCCGGCAGGCAGTCGACCGGGCCGACGCACAGCCACGCCACGGGGCGGAGGGGTTGCGGGATGTCCAGCAGCCGCCGCAGCACGTCCTCGCGGTAGAAGCTGACCCAGCCCACGCCGAGTCCTTCGGCGGTGGCGGCCAGCCACAGGTTCTGGATGGCCAGGCACACCGAGTACAGGCCCGCGTCGGCGATGGCGTGCCGGCCCAGGACGGCCGGCGCGCCGCGGTCCGGGTCGTAGGTGACGACCACGCCGACCGTGGACTCGAGGATGCCCTCGACCTTGATCCGGGCGAACAGCTCGGCCTGCCGGGGGTCCAGCCCGGAGGCGAAGACGCTGCGCTCGGCGTGCACGTGGTCGCGGAAGGCGCGGCGGGTGTGCTCGTCGCGCACGACGATGAAGTCCCACGGCTGGGACAGGCCCACGCTGGGCGCGGCGTGCGCGGCGGTGAGCACCCGGCGCAGCACGTCCGGCGGGATCGGGGCGCCGGTGAACTCGCCCCGGGTGTCCCTCCGGCGGTGCAGGACGTCGTAGAAGCTCATTCGGACGATCGTGCCTCACGCCTTCCGGTGAACCTGTCCGGGAGGAGGTGGCGTCCGTCTCAACCGGGCGTTGAATGGCCGGTCGTGATCGGAACTGCGCACGGGTCGGCGCTCGGCTTCGCGGGTGGCGTCGTGGTGACCGCGCTGACGGCGGCTTGGCCGGTGTTCGCCCTGCTCCTGCTGGTGGTGGTCGTGGCGCTGGTCTCGTGGCGGACGACCGTCGCGGGCGCGGCGCTGACCGCCGTGCAGTGCTGGGGCCTGTACGGCAGCTTCGTGATCGGCGACGAGGGCCGGCTGGTGGCCGACTGGCCCGCGCTGGCGGTGCTGGCCGTGGCGGCCGCGGTGTCGCTCGGCGGGGTGGTCCGGGACCGCGCGCCGGCCGCCGCCCGCCCCTGACCCCTCCCGGTCGCCGTGCCGGTTGACCTTCACCCCGGGGGAAGCCGCACGGTGGTCCCGACCGGGCCGGAGGGGCCCGGTTCGGGGAACGGGGTGGGACGTGGAGCTGTTGACCATCGGGGCGTTCGCGCGGGTCGTCCGCCTGTCGCCGAAGGCGTTGCGCCTCTACGACGAGCTGGGCCTGCTGAGGCCCGCGAGGGTGGACCCGCTGTCGGGCTACCGGCTGTACTCGCCGGACCAGGTCGGCCAGGCCCGGCTCGTCGCCTGGCTGCGCCGGCTCGGGATGCCGCTCGCCCGCATCCGAGGGGTGTGCGGGCTGCCGCCGGGGCAGGCCGCGGCCGAGGTGCGCGCCTACTGGGCGCAGGTCGAGGCCGACACGGCGGCCCGCCGCGGTCTCGCCTCCTTCCTCGTGGAGCAGCTGTCCGAGGAGGACACGACCATGACCGTCGCACTGAAGTACGCGGTGAGGACCGACCAGGGGCTCGTGCGCGACGCGAACCAGGACGTCGGCTACGCGGGCGACCGGCTGCTCGCCGTGGCCGACGGGTTCGGCGCGCGGGGCGAGCCGCTCAGCTCGGTGGCCGTCGAGGCGCTGGCCCCGCTGGACACCGCGATCCCCGCGGGCGAGCTGCTCAACGCGCTCGCGGACGCGGTGCACCGGGCGGGCGCGGCGGTGGGCGACTACCTGTCGGCCCACCCCGCCGAGGGGTGCAGCGGGACGACGTTGACCGCGATGGTGCTCTCCGGCTCGCGGCTGGGGCTGGTGCACGTGGGCGACGCGCGGGTGTACCTGCTGCGCGGCGGCGCGCTGTTCCGCATCACGCACGACCACACGGCGGTGCAGTCGTTGATCGCCGAGGGGCGGTTGACCGAGGAGGAGGCGTGGAGCCACCCGCAGCGGTCGCTGCTGGTGCGCGCGCTGACCGGCGCGGCGGTGGAGCCGGACCTGGCCCTGCACGACGCCCTGCCGGGCGACCGGTACCTGCTGTGCACGGACGGCCTGCACGCCGTGGTGCCGGAGGCCGGCGTGCGCGAGGTGCTGGTGTCGGAGCGGGAGCCGGAGGAGGCCGGCCGGAGGCTGGTCGAGCTGGCCAACGCCGCGGGCGGTCCGGACAACGTGGTGTGCGTGGTCGCGGACGTGGTGGCGGCCTAGCCGGGCGAGGGCCAGGCCGCCATCGCCGCGTCGGCCACGCGTTCCAGCACCTCCCGGCCGACGCCGTCGCACGCCTGCTGGTTCATCCCCTGGATGACCGCCGCGTAGAAGGTCGCCAGCCCGTCGACGTCGAGGTCGGCGGGCAGGCGACCGGCGTCCACGTCGGCGCGGACGAGGTCGGCGATGGCGGCCTTGGTCCGCTCGCGCAGGGCGCGCAGCTTCGCCTTGACGTCCTGCGCGGCGGGACTGCAGTTGGTCGCCCCGGTGATGATGAAGCAGCCGGGCGGGTGGCTCGGGTCGGTGTAGTCGGCGGCGAGGCGCCGCAGCATCGCGGCGATGGTCGAGCGGGCGTCGCCGGTCGGGGTCGGCGCGGTCCCGTAGGTGCGCTCGTACAGCTCGACGGCCTCGTCGAACAGCCGCCGCTTGTCGCCGAACGCGGCGTACAGGCTCGGCGGGTTGATCCCCATCGCGGCGGTGAGCGAGGCGACCGAGGTCGTCTCGTAGCCGTGCGTCCAGAACTCCCGCAGCGCGACGGCCAGGGCCCGGTCGCGGTCGAAGGCCCGCCGGTTCCGCCTGACCGGCGTCGATCCGCTGCTCATGCCCGCCAGCCTACGCCGTTGTAGCGATCGTTAAAGAAGTCCTGCTAGGGTCGCGCCCGGCACGTACTTTAACGATCGCTAAAGCTCACAGGGAGATCCCGATGACACCCGGCACCACCGTTCGCGGCAGCGGCCCCGGCCTCCTCCTCGCCCACGGCGCGGGCGGCGGCGTCGAGGCCAACTACGGGCCGATCCTGGAAGGGCTCGCGGCCCGGCACACCGTCGTCGGGGTCGACTACCCCGGCGCGGGCGCGACCCCGAGGGCCGGGCGGCCCCTCGACCTGGACGGGCTGGCGGACGCGCTGGTCGCGGCGGCCGACGCGGAAGGGCTCGACACCTTCGCGGTCAGCGGCTACTCGCTCGGCGGCCCCGTGGCGATCCGCGTCGCCGCGCGGCACCCCGACCGGGTCCGGGCGCTCGTGCTGAGCGCGACGTTCGCCCACGCCGACACCCGCACCACCCTGGTCGCCGACATCTGGCACGAGCTGTTCGAGTCCGGCCGGCACGCCCTGCTCGCCCGCTACGTGAACCTGATGGCGGTGGGCGAACCGGTCCTGAACACCCTGAGCCCGGACCAGGTGCGCGCCGCCGCCGAGCAGCTCGCGACCGGCTTCCCGGTCGGCACCGGCGACCAGGTCGACCTGGTCCGGCGGGTCGACGTGCGCGGCGACCTGGCCGGCCTGTCCGTCCCGGCGCTCGTCGTCGTCACGACCGCCGACCCGCTGGTCTCGCCGACCCTGCAACGGGAACTCGCCGCCGCCCTCCCCGCCGCCGAGGTCGCCGAGCTGCCCACCGGGCACCTGCCGTTCGTCGAGCGCCCGGGGGAGTGGCTGCGGCTCATCGACGACTTCCTGGCCCGGGTCGGCTAGCCGATCGGGCCCTGCGTCTCGCCGTCCGGGGACGGCCGCCACTGGTCGAACGGCCGGTCCAGCCGCCAGCCCGCGCCGTCGTGGGTGAGCAC
This sequence comes from Actinosynnema sp. NPDC059335, assembly GCF_042752395.1. NCBI lineage: Bacteria > Bacillati > Actinomycetota > Actinomycetes > Pseudonocardiales > Pseudonocardiaceae > Actinosynnema > Actinosynnema sp. NPDC059335. Next base: position 68,703 of record NZ_JBHYXZ010000028.1, read on the forward strand.
CCGGTCCTCGCACGTCTCCAGGTTGGACAGCGACTCGAACAGCTCGATGCTCCAGCCGAACAGCCGGCGGCACAGCAGCCGGATCGTGAGGCCGTGCGACACCACCAGCACCGTGCCGGGGTGGCCGGGTTCCCGCATCCGGGTCTCCAGGTCGGTGAGGAACGCGGCGAGGCGGTCGTCCACGTCCGCGCCCGACTCGCCGTTGGGCAGCCGGAAGAAGAAGTGCCCGAACGCGTGCCGCTGGTGCTTGAGCACCTCCTGCTGCACCGGGTCCTGGAGGTTGCCCCAGTCCTGCTCCCGCAACCTCGGCTCGGCGACCGTGCGCTCGACCAGGTCGCCGAGGTCGAGGTTGCGCAGCGTGGCCCTGGTCCGCGCGTACGGGCTGACGTACACGGCCACCGGGTCGCCGCCGAGGAGGTCCTTGATCCGCGGCCCGGCGGCCCGGGCCTGGCGCTCGCCCAACCCGGTCAGCGGCAGGGCGTGGTCGGGGATGCGGCAGTACGCCAGCTCGTCGACGTTGCCCAGGCTCTGCCCGTGGCGCAGCAGGATGATCCGCACCGGTCCATGGTGCCGGTGTTACATTCGCAGGCGAAACCGGACGGAAGGTGTCACATGGTCAAGTACGTCGCCCTGTACCGGAGACCCGCCGACGCCGAGGCGTTCGACGAGGCGTACTTCGCCTCGCACCTGCCGCTGGTCGACCGGACGCCGGGCCTGCTGCGGGCCGAGGTGGCGAAGGTCTCGCGGGTCTTCGTGCCCGGTTTCCTCGGCGAGCACGAGCTGCACATCGTGGCCGAGATGTACTTCGAGTCCGCCGACGCCATGAAGGAGGCGTTCCGCACGCCCGAGTGGCAGGCGGCGGGCGCGAACCTGACCGAGATCGGCGGCGTCGAGCTGGTGGCCATGTTCGCCGCGGAGGTCGTGGACCGATGATCGCGGTGGTGATCGGCGGCGGCACCATGGGCGCGGGCGTCGCCCACCTCCTCCTCGCCGGCGGGCACGAGGTGGTGCTGGCGGAGGCCGGGGCGGACCGGGTCGCGGCCGCGCGGCGGGCCGTCGGGGCGTCGCTGGCCAAGGCCGCCGACCGCGGCAAGCTCGGCGTGCCGCCGCACGTGCTGCTCGACCGCCTGACCGTGGTGGAGCGGCTCGACGCGGAGGTCGGGCGCGGCGCGGAGCTGGTCGTCGAGGCCGTGCCGGAGGACCTGGAGCTGAAGCGGCGGGTGCTCGCCGGGGCCGCGGAGGCGTGCCCGGACGCGGTGCTGGCGTCCAACACGTCGTCGCTGTCGATCTCGGCGCTGGCCGAGGGGCTGCCGGGCGAGCGGGTGCTGGGCATGCACTTCTTCAACCCCGTGCCGGTGCAGCAGCTCGTGGAGCTGGTGCGCCACGACGGGGTGGCCCCCGACGTGGTCGCGCGGGTCCGCGGCTGGGCCGAGGAGCTGGGCAAGACCGTGATCGAGGTGCGGGACGCGCCGGGGTTCGCCACGTCGCGGCTCGGGGTCGCGGTCGGCCTGGAGGCCATCCGGATGCTGGCCGAGGGCATCGCGAGCGCCGAGGACATCGACACCGGCATGCGGCTCGGGTACGGCTGGCCGATGGGGCCGCTGCGGCTGACGGACCTGGTCGGGCTGGACGTGCGGCTGGCCATCGCCGAGCACCTGGCGGCCGAGCTGGGGCCGCGGTTCGAGCCGCCGGCGCTGCTGCGGGAGAAGGTCGCGGCGGGACACCTCGGGCGCAAGACGGGCCAGGGCTTCTTCACCTGGTAGGCAGGACCCGTGCGGATCCGCGGGGTGGGCAGGGACGACGTCGGGGAGGCCGACCGGCTGCGCCGGGTGGCGTTCGGGCGCGTCGCCGAGCCGTCGTCGCGGCCCGGCGTGCGCGGGCTGCTGGCCGAGCTGGGCGGTCGGGCGGCGGGCGTGCTGACGATCAAGGAGTTCCACCAGTTCTGGGGCGGCGCGACCGTGCCCATGGGCGGCGTCGGCGGCGTGGCCGTGGACCCCTGGGCGCGGGGGCGGGGCGTGGCCGGCGCGCTGCTCGACGCGGCCCTGCGGGACATGCGGGAGCACGGCCAGGCGCTGTCCGCGCTCTACGCGACCGTGCCCGCGGTGTACCGGTCGCGCGGGTGGGAGCGGGCCGGCGTGTTCGAGTGGCTGGAGTTCCCGCTGGACCGGATGCCCGCCGGGGCGCGGGTCGAGGCCCGGCCCGCCGTCGAGGGCGACCTGTCGGCGCTGCACGCGTGCTACGCCGACCTGGCCTCGACGGTGAACGGGCTGCTGGACCGCTCCGCGCCCGCGATCGACGTGTCCGGCGTGCTGGACCTCGACGTGGTGTCGGTGGTGCCCGGCCACGACGGCGGGGTGCGCGGGTACCTGACCGCCGAGCGCGGCCCGCGGGGCCTGCGGGTGTTCGACCTGGTGGGGCGGGACGTGACCACGCAGCTCGGGTTGCTGCGGGAGCTGGGCAGCTGGGCGGGCGTGCTGGACCGGGCGCTGGTCCGGGTGGTCGACCCGGCGGTGACGGGCCTGCTCACGAACCAGGCGATCGAGCACACCGTGACCACGTCCGCGTGGCTGCTGCGGGTGGTGGACCTGCCGGCGGCGGTGGCCGCGCGGGGCTGGCCCGCGGCGCGGTGGCTCCGGTCGGCGGCCGTGGACCTCGACGTGGTGGACGAGCACGCGCCGTGGCACGCGGGACGGTGGCGGTTGGTCGTGGAGGACGGCGAGGTGCGGGTGGAGCCCGGGGGCGGCGGCGCGGTGCGGCTGCACGCGCGGGCGCTCGGGCCGTGGTTCAGCGGCATGCAGGACAGCCACGCGCTGCGCCGCGCCGGGCTGCTCGACGGGGACGGCGCCCTGCTCGACCGGCTGGTCGGCGCACCCGGTGTCCCCCGCCTGGCCGACTACTTCTAACCTGGTCGGCCGTGCTGCTCGCCGCGCTGGAACTGGTCGGCATCGCCGCGTTCGCCGCCTCCGGCGCGCTGGCGGCGGTGCGGGCGCGGCTGGACGTGTTCGGCGTGATCGTGCTGGGGCTGACCACCGCGCTGGGCGGCGGCGTCATCCGGGACGTGCTGCTCGGCGTGCACCCGCCGGCGGCCCTGTCGAGCTGGCCGTACCTGGCCGTGGCGGGCGTCACCGGGTTGATCGTCTTCTGGTTTCACCCGACCGTGGCGAAGCTGCGGCGGGCGGTCCTGCTGCTCGACGCGATCGGGCTCGGGCTGTTCGTCACCGCGGGCACCACGACCGCGTTGCGGCTGGGCGCGCCCCCGTACGCGGCGTGCCTGGTCGGGATGACGACGGGCATCGGCGGCGGCGCGTTGCGGGACGTGCTGCTGAGGGAGATCCCGCTGGTGCTGCGGCGGGAGATCTACGCGGTGGCGGCGTTGTGCGGGGCGGTCGTGGTGGCGTTCGGCGACCACCTGGGGCTGCCCGCGGTGCCGGTGACGCTGGTCGGGTCGGCGGTGATCGTGGGGTTGCGGCTGCTCGCGCTGTGGCGGCGGTGGAACGCCCCGGTGGCCCGCGGCGGTCCGGGAACTTGACGGCAGGCTCACACCGGCTTCTCAGGCGGCTCTCAGGACCAGGGGCAAGACTGAGCCCCATGCGCATCCTCGTTGTCGACGACGACCGGGCCGTGCGTGAGTCGCTCCGCCGCTCACTGCAGTTCAACGGCTACCAGGTCGACCTGGCCGGCGACGGTCAGCAGGCCCTCGAGTCCGTCGTCTCCCAGCGCCCCGATGCCATGGTGCTGGACGTGATGATGCCCCGGCTGGACGGGCTGGAGGTGTGCCGCCGGTTGCGCAGCACCGGCGACGACCTGCCGATCCTCGTGCTCACCGCCCGGGACGCGGTCTCCGACCGGGTGTCCGGGCTGGACGCGGGGGCCGACGACTACCTGCCCAAGCCGTTCGCGCTGGAGGAGCTGCTGGCCCGGCTGCGCGCGTTGCTGCGGCGGGCGGCGTCCGACGCCCAGGAGCCGGCGGGCGCGGTGCTGCGGTTCGCGGACCTGGAGCTGGACCCGGGCACGCGCGACGTGCGGCGCGGCGACCGGCCGATCAGCCTCACCCGGACCGAGTTCGCCCTCCTGGAGCTGTTCCTGGCGCACCCGAAGCAGGTGCTGACCCGCGGCCGGATCCTGGAGGACGTCTGGGGCTACGACTTCCCGACCTCGGGCAACGCGCTGGAGGTCTACGTCGGCTACCTGCGCCGCAAGACCGAGGCCGAGGGCGAGCCGCGGCTGCTGCACACCGTGCGCGGCGTGGGTTACGTGCTGCGGGAGACCCCTCCGTGATCGGTGCCGCCAACGGGCGGCTCCAGCGGGTGTCGCTGCGGGCCCGGGTGACCCTGCTCGCCGCGTTCTGCGTGGCCGGAGCCGTGGCCGTCGTGTCGCTGGGGGCGTACATGACGGTGAGCCGGAACCTGCACGACCAGATGGACGAGAACCTGCGGCAGCGCGCGCAGGCGGCGGTCAACGCGCCCAAGGTCAACAACGACGTGTCCGAGATCCCCGGCGCGTTCCTGGCCGCGGGCGACATCCGGATCGGCGTGCTGGACGTGACCGGGCTGATCCAGTACCCGAAGAACACCGTCGCGCCGCCGACCCAGCCCGCCGACCTGGACGTGGCGCGCGGCACGCGCACGGAGAACATCTGGACCGACGTGCGCACCGACTTCCGGGTGATCGCGGTGCCGTACGGCGACGGTCAGGCGATGGTGATCGCGCAGTCCACCAAGCCGCTGAACACCACGCTGGGCAAGCTGTCCGTGGTGCTGTTCGTGATCAGCGGGATGGGCGTGCTGGTGGCGGCGGCCGCGGGGACGGCGGTGGCGCGGACCGGGCTGCGGCCCGTGCAGCGGTTGACGGAGGCCACCGAGCGGGTCGCGCTGACCGGTGACCTGCGGCCGATCCCGGTGTCCGGCGACGACGAGCTGGCGCTGCTGTCGCAGCGGTTCAACGCGATGCTCGGCGCGGTGGCGGAGTCGCAGGAGCGGCAGCGGCGGCTGGTCGCCGACGCCGGGCACGAGCTGCGGACGCCGTTGACGTCGATGCGGACCAACCTGGAGCTGCTGCTCGCCTCGGAGCGGCCGGACGCGCCGACGTTGTCCGACGAGGACAAGGCGGAGATCAACGCCGACGTGCGGGCGCAGCTGGACGAGCTGACGACGTTGATCGGCGACCTGGTGGAGCTGGCGCGGGAGGACGCGCCGCAGGTCGTGCACGAGCCGGTGGACCTGGTCGAGGTGGTGGAGCGCGCGCTGGACCGGGCGAAGCGGCGGGCGTCCGACGTGCAGTTCGACGTGCGGTTGCAGCCGTGGTCGCTGCTGGGCGACTCCAGCGCGCTGGAACGCGCGGTGCTGAACCTGCTGGACAACGCGGTCAAGTTCAGCCCGGCGGGCGGCGTCGTGCGGCTGTCGTTGCGGCAGTTGGGCGACGGCAGCGCGGTCGTGGAGGTCGCCGACTCGGGGCCGGGCATCGCCGACGCCGACCTGCCGCACGTCTTCGAGCGCTTCTACCGCTCCTCCGAGGCCCGCACCCTGCCCGGCTCTGGCCTGGGCCTGGCGATCGTGAAGCAGGTGGCCGAGCGCCACGGCGGCATGGCCTACGCGGGCCGCGCCCCGGAGGGCGGGGCACTCTTCACCCTGCGCCTCCCGGGCCGCCCCCACTAACCCGCGTGTCCTACGTTCGCGTCGCGCGTGTCCTACGTTCGGAACACCCGAGTTGAACGTTCAGAACAAGGCCGGTCGTCCTGC
>NZ_JBHYXZ010000029.1:0-15750 GCF_042752395.1 Actinosynnema sp. NPDC059335
GGGGGGGGGGGGCCGGCCCCCCCCCCCGGCCGCGCGCGGGCGGCGCCCCGGGGCGGCCCGGCCCCCCCCCCCGCCCCCCACCGCGCGGGGTGGGCGGGCCCCCGCAGGCCACCAGCGGTTGTTAGCGCTAACACCGCCCGACCGGTCGGGGATCGGTCAAGAGCGGCTTGTCAAGGCGCGTCGGTCGAGTGAATGAACGTTGACAGCCTCGACGTGACGAGGTTGTTGCGCACGTCACGGCCGGACCTCTACGGTGCAATCGAAGCGCTTCGATGACCGGGAGCCGCGCGCTCCCCGAACCGGAGGGGGACGTCCGTGTCGAGGGTTCGTCGTGCGGCGGCGGTGGCGGCGATCGCGTCCCTGCTGCTGTCGCCCCTGCCCGCGCACGCGCGGGAACTCCCGTTCCGCGACCCGGACCTGCCCCGCGCCGCCCGCCTCGACGACCTGCTCGGCCGGCTCACCCTCGACGAGAAGGTGTCCCTGCTGCACCAGTACCAGCCGGCGATCCCCCGGCTCGGGATCGGCGCGTTCAAGACCGGCACCGAGGCGCTGCACGGCGTCGCGTGGCTGGGCGAGGCGACGGTCTTCCCCCAGGCGCTCGGCCTCGCGACCACGTGGGACCCCGAGCTGGTCCGCCGGGTCGGCGCGGTGACCGGGCGCGAGGCGCGCGGCTTCCACGCGCGCGACCCCGCGTTCAACGGGCTGAACCTGTGGGCCCCGGTGGTGAACCCGCTGCGCGACCCGCGGTGGGGCCGCAACGAGGAGGGCTACTCCGAGGACCCGTACCTCACCGGCCGGATCTCGACCGCGTTCGGCCGCGGCGTCCAGGGCGACCACCCCGACTACCTCCAGGCCGCGCCGACGCTGAAGCACTACCTCGCCTACAACGTCGAGGAGTCCCGGACCACGGTCGACTCGATCGTCCCGCCGCGCGTGCTGAAGGACTACGACGAGGCCGCGTTCCGGCCCGCGATCTCGGCGGACGCCGCGACCGGCGTGATGGCCTCGTACAACCTGGTCAACGGCCGTCCCACGCACGTCGGCCCGGAGCTGGACGAGGTCGTGCGGTCCTGGACCGACGAGGACCTGATGATCGTCGGCGACGCGGGCGGCGCGTCGAACCTCACCGGCTCGCAGCGCTACTTCGCCACCGCGGCGGAGGCGAACGCGGCGGCCGTGCGGGCGGGGCTGGACAGCTTCACCGAGAACGACCGGAACTCCGCCCCCACCACGACGGCGCTGAAGACCGCGCTCGACCGGGGCCTGCTGACGGAGGCCGACGTCGAGGACGCCGCCCGGCACGTGCTGTCGATCCGGTTCCGGCTGGGCGAGTTCGACCCGGCCGGCCGCAACCCGTACGCGGGCACGACGCCCGACGTCATCGACGCGCCGGAGCACCGGCAACTCGCCCGCGAGGTCGCCGCCCGGCAGGTCGTGCTGCTGCGCAACGACAACCGCACCCTGCCGCTGTCCACCTCGGACACCAAGGACGTCGCGGTGGTGGGCCAGCTCGCCGACACCCTGTACGAGGACTGGTACTCCGGCACCATGCCCTACCGCGTCACGCCGGCGCAGGGCATCGGGGAACGCGCCGACGTCACGGTGAGCGAGGGCGTGGACCGGATCAGGCTGAAGGACCTGGCCACGGGCCGCTACGTGACCGCGTCCACCGCGCCCGCCGGCGCGCCGCTCACCGCGACCGAGCCGACCCCGGGCGACGCGAGCGCGCTGGACGTGTTCGACTGGGGCGAGGGCACGGTCACGCTGAGGACGGTCGCGAACGGCAAGACGGTGTCCCTGGGCGACGGGCGCGCCCTGGTGAACAACGCCGCGCAGCCCACCGGCTGGTTCGTCCAGCAGCAGCTCAGGCTCGTGGCCCGGCCGGACGGCGCGTACGTGCTGGAGTACGCGGGCAACGACGCGCGAGCACCCTACTTCCGGGACCGGTACGTGGTCGTGGGCGCGGACGGCAGGCTCACGCTGGGGGCCGCGACGCCGGAGGCGGCGGCGAAGTTCGGCCGCGAGGTCGTGCGCAGCGGGGTGGACAGCGCGGTCGCCGCGGCGAAGGACGCCGATGCGGTGGTCGTGGTGGTCGGCAGCATGCCGTTCATCAACGGCCGCGAGGACGACGACCGCACGACCACCGAGCTGCCCGCCGCGCAGCGCGCCGTGATCGACGCGGTGCGCGCGGCGAACCCGCGCACGATCGTCGTGCTGGAGAGCGGCTACCCGTACGCCGGCGACTGGGACACCGCCGACCTGCCCGCGATCCTGTGGACCACGCACGCCGGCCAGGAGACCGGGCACGCGCTCGCCGACGTGCTGTTCGGCGACCGCGACCCGAGCGGCCGGCTGACCCAGACGTGGTACCGCTCCGACGCCGACCTGCCGGACAAGTTCCGGTACGACATCGCCAAGTCCGGGCACACCTACCAGTACTTCCGCGGCACGCCCCTGTACCCGTTCGGGCACGGGTTGAGCTACACCTCGTTCCGCTACTCGGGGCTGCGGGTGGACCGGCCGGTGGTGGACGCCACCGGCGAGGTGAAGGTCCGCGTGGACGTGACCAACACCGGCGACCGGGCGGGTGTCGAGGTGGTCCAGCTGTACTCGCGCCAGCAGGTGTCGCGGGTCCAGCAGCCGCTCCGGCAGTTGCGCGCGTTCGAGCGGGTGGAACTGCGGCCCGGCGAGACCAAGCGGGTGGAGTTGACGCTCCGCGCGGCCGACCTGGGGTTCTGGGACGTGACGCGGGAGCGGCGGGTGGTGGAGAACGCGCCGCACGAGCTGCTGGTCGGGCCGCTGAGCCGCACGCTCGTCGTGCGCGGGGAGAAGATCCCGCCGCGCGACCTGGGCCGGCCGACCCCGGCGAAGAACTTCGACGACTACTCGGGCGTGACGCTGGTGGACACCACCAGGGAGCGCGGCACCGCCGTCGCGGCGACGGCCCCCGGCCAGTGGGTCGCCTTCCGGGACGTGGACCTCGGCCGGACGTCCCGGTCGCTGACGGCGCGCGTGGCGAACCCGGACGCGCCGACGACGGTGGAGGTCCGCCTCGGCGGCCCCGCCGGCCGGCTCGTGGGCACGCTCGCCGTGCCCACCACGGCCGACAAGCACACCTGGACGCAGGTCTCGACGCCGTTGCGCGGCGCGGCCGGTCGGCAGGACGTGTACCTGGTCTTCACGGGGAAGGCCCGGCTCGACAACCTCACCGCGGAGGGATGATCCGATGTCCAAGCGACTCCTGGCGGCCGCGGTGGCGGCCGTGCTGGCCGTGGCCGGGTGCGGGGGTTCGGAGGGTTCCTCCGACCCGAACACCCTGAAGCTGTGGCACTACGAGGGTCCGGACAGCGCCATGGGCGTGGCGTGGGCCGCGGCGATCGAGAAGTTCGAGGAGACGCACCCCGGCGTGAAGGTGCAGTTCGAGGAGAAGGGCTTCGAGCAGATCCAGAAGACCGCCTCGATGGTGCTCAACTCCAAGGACGCGCCGGACATCCTGGAGTACAACAAGGGCAACGCGACCGCCGGCCTGCTGTCCAAGCAGGGTTTGCTGACCGACCTCAGCGACGAGGTCGCCAAGCGCGGGTGGGACAAGAAGCTCGGGCCGGGCATCGACACCACGGCCAAGTACGACGAGCGCGGCGTGATGGGGTCCGGCAAGTGGTACGGCATCCCCAACTACGCCGAGTACGTGATGGTCTACTACAACAAGACGATGTTCGACCAGCAGGGCCTCGCCGCGCCCAGGACGCTGGACGAGCTGACCGCCGCGATGGACAGGTTCGTCGACGCGGGCATCACGCCGCTCGCGCTGGGCGGCGCGGAGTACCCGGCCCACCAGTTGTTCTACCAGTTGGCGCTGACCAAGGCCGACCGCGACTGGGTGGACCGCTTCCAGCGCTACACCGGTGACGTCGACTTCCACGACAACACGTGGGTGTTCGGCGCGGAGACGTTCGCCAAGTGGCTGCGCGAGGGCTACATCGCCAAGGACTCGGCCGGCCTGAAGGCCGAGGACATGGGGCTCGCGTTCATGCAGGGCAAGAACCCGATCATGATCAGCGGGAGCTGGTGGTTCGGCCGGGTGCAGGCCCAGGTGAAGGACTTCGAGTGGGCCACGGTGCCGTGGCCGGGCATGACGTCCGGCTCCAGCGGCAACCTGTGGGTGGTGCCGAAGGGGTCGGGCAACAAGCAGCTCGCCTACGACTTCATCGAGATCACCATGTCCCCGGAGATCCAGGACAAGCTGCGCGACGCGGGCGGCATCGCGGTCGCGCCGGGCGGCGCCCCCGCGACCGACCCGAAGACCAAGCAGCTCAACGACGACTTCAAGGCGCTCGTCGACGACGACCGGCTCGCGTTCTACCCGGACTGGCCCGCGCCCGGCTTCTACGACGCGCAGGTGTCGTCGGTGCAGAAGGTGATCACCGGTCAGATCGGCGCGCACGAGGCGTTGACCGAGATGGCCGACTACTACAAGGAGAACACGGCGAGCGTAGGCAAATGAGCCTGGTCCCCACCTCGATCCGCGACCGCGGGTCGTACCTGCTCTTCCTGATCCCCGGCGGGTTGCTGCTGCTCGCGGTGATCCTGGTGCCGTTCGGGATGAACGTCGGCATCAGCTTCACCGAGTGGTCCGGCGCGGGCGAGCCGGAGTGGATCGGGCTGGACAACTACACCCGGCTGATGTCGGACGGCACCTTCTGGGCGTCGTTCCGGCACAACGTCGGGCTGGTCGTGGCGATGGCGGTCCTGCCGACCCTGGCGGGGCTCGTCATCGCCGCGGCCCTGTTCGACTTCATCGGCAAGCACTTCGGCGCGCGGCACGCGGCCGTGCTGCGGGCGTGCGTCTACCTGCCGCAGGTGCTGCCCATCGCGGTGGCCGGGATCGTGTGGAGCTGGATCCTCGCGCCCCGGGACGGCGCGCTGAACGAGGTGCTGCGCGCGGTGGGGCTGGACGCGCTGGCGCAGAACTGGCTGGGCGACCCGGACCTGGCGCTGTGGACCGTCATGGGCGTGATGCTGTGGATCCAGGTCGGCTACCCGGTGGTGATCTTCATGGCCGGGATGCAGCGGGTCGACCCGTCGCTGCACGAGGCCGCCGAGCTGGACGGCGCGTCCTGGTGGGGCCGGTTCTTCCACGTGACCGTGCCGCAGATCCGGCCCGAGGTCTTCGTCGTGCTGCTGACCTGCACCATCGCCGCGCTCAAGGTGTTCGCGCCGATCTACGTGCTGACCCGGGGCGGACCGGGCGGCGCGACGAACGTGCCGTCGTACTACTCGTTCCAGAACTTCTTCGAGAAGACCCAGGTCGGCTACGGCGCGGCCATCGCCACCGTGCTCACGGTGCTGATCCTGCTGCTCACCACCGTGTTCCTGCGCGTGCAGAACCGGGGTGAGCGGTGATGCGGCGGCACGCGGTGCTGTGGTCGATGATCGTGCTGGCGGCGGTGATGCTGGCGCCGTTCGCCATCGTCGCGCTCAACGCGGTGAAGACGCCCGAGGAGTACTCCACCGGCGGGCCGCTGAGCCTGCCCGACGGGGTGTCGCTGGACGGGATCGTGGCGTTCTGGGAGCGCGTCGACTTCGGCGAGAAGCTGCTCAACAGCGTGGTGATCAGCGGCTCGGTGGCCGTGCTGGCGGTGGTCGTGTCGGTGTTCAACGCCTACGCGCTGGGCATCGGCCGGGTGAAGGGCAGGCTGTGGATCCTGGTGGTGTTCCTCATCGCGAACACCCTGCCGCAGGAGGCGTTGGTCTACCCGCTGTACTTCCTGGCCAACGAGGTCGGGCTGTACGACACCAAGCTCGCCGTGATCGTCATCTTCACGGTGATCCAGGCCGCGTTCGGCACCTACCTGCTCACCTCGACGCTCGGCGGCTTCCCCCGCGAACTGCTGGAGGCCGCCCGCATCGACGGCGCGAACAAGTGGCAGACCCTGGTGCGGATCGTGGTGCCGATCAGCAGGCCCACCCTGGGCGTGCTGTTCGTGTTCTTCTTCATCTGGACCTGGAACGAGTTCTTCCTCCCGCTGGTGCTGCTGATCTCCAACGAGAACCAGACGGTGCCGGTGGCGTTGGGCGTGCTCCAGGGCCAGCGGATGATGGACGCCACCCTGACCAGCGCGTCGGCGCTGCTCGGGGTCATCCCGGCCATCGTCTTCTTCCTGATCTTTCAGCGCGCGTTGACCCGCGGCATCACGGCAGGAGCGGTCAAGTGAAGTTCAGCGACGGGTACTGGCTGCTGCGGCCTGGGGTCGAGGCCGCCTATCCGGTTGAGGTGCGTGACGTCACCACCGGCAACGGGGAGGTCGTCGTGCACGCGTCGACCCACCCGATCCGGCACCGCGGCGACACGCTCAAGGGCCCCGTGGTCACGCTCGGGCTCACCTCGCCGATGGCCGACGTGATCGGCGTGAAGATCACGCACTTCGCCGGTGAGACGCCGAAGGAACCGGCGTTCGCGCTGGCCTCCGACGCCGCGCACGAGGCGAAGGTGGTGGAGGACGACGCCGGCGTGGTGATGACCTCGGGCGCGCTGTCGGTGCGGGTGCACCGCGGCGACCGGTGGCGGGTCGAGTTCACCGCCGACGGCCGCGCCCTCACCAGCAGCGGCACGAAGGGCATCGGGTTCATGACCGCGGACGGCGTGCACCACGTCCGCGAGCAGCTGACCATGGGCGTCGGCGACACCGTCTACGGGCTGGGCGAGCGGTTCGGGCCGCTGGTCAAGAACGGCCAGACGGTGGACATCTGGAACGCCGACGGCGGCACCAGCAGCGAGCAGGCGTACAAGAACGTCCCGTTCTACCTGACCAACGCCGGGTACGGGATCTTCGTCAACCACCCCGGGCACGTGTCGTTCGAGGTGGGCTCGGAGACGGTGTCGAAGGTCCAGTTCAGCGTCGAGGGCCAGCGGCTGGAGTACTTCCTGATCTACGGGCCCACGCCGCGCGAGATCCTGCGCAAGTACACCGCGCTCACCGGCCGGCCCGCGCTGCCGCCGGCGTGGTCGTTCGGGCTGTGGCTGTCGACGTCGTTCACCACCTCCTACGACGAGCAGACCGTCTCGGGGTTCATCGACGGCATGCTGGAGCGCGACCTGCCGCTGAGCGTGTTCCACTTCGACTGCTTCTGGATGCGCGAGTTCCACTGGTGCGACTTCGAGTGGGACCCGCGCACGTTCCCCGACCCGGTCGGCATGCTGGAGCGGCTGCGCGCCCGCGGCCTGCGCATCTCGGTCTGGATCAACCCCTACATCGCGCAGCGCTCCCCGCTGTTCGCCGAGGGCCGGGCGAACGGCTACCTGCTGCGCAAGCCGAACGGCGACGTGTGGCAGTGGGACCTGTGGCAGCCCGGCATGGCGCTGGTCGACTTCACCAACCCCGCCGCCCGCGCCTGGTACGCGGCCAAGCTCGACGCCCTGCTGGCCCAGGGCGTGGACTGCTTCAAGACCGACTTCGGCGAGCGCGTCCCGACCGACGTCGTCTACCACGACGGCTCCGACCCCGAGCGGATGCACAACTACTACACCCACCTCTACAACCGGACCGTGTTCGACGTGCTGCGCAAGCGGCGCGGCGACGGCGACGCGGTGGTGTTCGCCCGCTCGGCCACGGCCGGCTCGCAGCAGTTCCCGGTGCACTGGGGCGGCGACTGCGAGGCCACCTACGAGTCGATGGCCGAGAGCCTGCGCGGCGGGCTGTCGCTCGGCCTGTCCGGCTTCGGCTTCTGGAGCCACGACATCGGCGGCTTCGAGGGCACGCCGTCCGCGGCCCTGTTCAAGCGGTGGATCGCCTTCGGCCTGCTGTCCTCGCACAGCCGGCTGCACGGCAGCTCGTCCTACCGGGTGCCGTGGCTGTTCGACGAGGAGTCCGTCGACGTGCTGCGCCGGTTCACCAAGCTCAAGCTCGGCCTCATGCCCTACCTCGACCGCGCCGCACGCCAAGCGGCCGGTGAAGGCGTGCCGATGATGCGGGCGATGGTGGTCGAGTTCCCGGACGACCCGGGCTGCGCGCACCTGGAACGCCAGTACATGCTCGGCGACGACCTGCTCGTCGCCCCGGTGTTCTCCGACGACGGCGACGTGTCGTACTACGTCCCGGAGGGCACCTGGACGCACCTGCTGACCGGCGAGACCGTCCAGGGACCGCGCTGGGTCCGCGACCGGTGCGACTTCCTCACCGCCCCGGTGCTGGTCCGCCCGAACACCGTCCTGCCCGTCGGCGCGGTGGACGACCGGCCGGACTACGACTACGCCGAGGACGTCACCCTGCGGGTGTACCAGCTCGCCGACGGCGACCACGTCACGGTCGTCGGCGACACCACGTTCCGCACCCACCGCGCCGGTGACCGCATCCGGGTGGAGGTCGAGGGCGCGCCGTCGCGGTGGCGGCTCCTGCTGGTCGGGGCCGAGGCGGTCGACGCCGCGGACGGCGGCGACGTCACCTCCCACCCCGACGGGGTGCTCGTCGGCGTCGAGGGCGACGCCCTGACCGTGCGGGGCATCAGGTGAGGGTCCTGGCGGTCGCGCTCCTGCTGCTGGGCTCGATGGCCGCGATCACCCCGGTGGTCGCGGCGCCCGACGCCGCAGGCCGGCGGCACGAGGTCACCTACGACCGGTACTCGCTCAAGGTGGACGGCGAGCGCGTGGTCCTGTGGTCGGGGGAGTTCCACTACTTCCGGCTGCCCAGCCCGGAGCTGTGGCGCGACGTGCTGGAGAAGATCCGGGCGGCGGGGTTCAGCGGTGTGTCGCTGTACTTCCACTGGGGCTACCACTCGCCGTCGCCGGGGGTGTACGACTTCACCGGCGTGCGCGACGTGGACCGGCTGCTGCGGATGGCCGACGAGCTGGGCCTGTACGTGGTGGCGCGGCCGGGGCCGTACATCAACGCGGAGACCAGCGGCGGCGGTTTCCCGGCGTGGCTGAAGGCGGTGCCGGGCCGGGCGCGGTCCAGCGATCCCGCCTACACCGCCGCGTACACCGAGTGGTTGGGGCGGCTCAACCCGATCATCGCGCGGCACCAGGTGTCGCGCGGCGGTTCGGTCATCGCCTACAACGTGGAGAACGAGTACGGCGTCAACGTCGACCCGGCCTACATGCAGGACCTGCAGGACCAGGCCAGGGCCGCGGGCATCGACGTGCCGATCGTGCACAACAACTGCTGCGGCGGCGACCTGGCCAACTGGTCCTCCGGCCCCGGCGCGGTGCAGATCCCCGGCGTGGACGACTACCCGCAGACGTTCAACTGCCAGGACCCCGAGACCTGGGGCGGCTGGGGCAACGGCGTGACGCGGCGGCTCAACGAGACCGCCCCGGTGTACGCGGCCGAGTACCAGGCGGGCGCGATCGACCTGAACAACGCCGGGTACGACAAGTGCCGGGAGCTGACCGGTCCGGACTACATGAAGGTGTTCTACAAGTCGAACGTGGTCGAGAGCGGCGCGACGATGTTCGGCTACTACATGACCTTCGGCGGCACGTCGTGGGGCTGGCTGCCGCAGCCGAACGACGTCTACACCTCCTACGACTACGGCGCGGCGATCACCGAGTCGCGCCGGCTCACGCCGAAGTACGACGAGTTCAAGCGCCAGGGCTACTTCATGACCACGGTGGCCCCGCTGGCCAAGACCGACCCGGCCGCCGTGGTCACCTCCGCCGACCCGGCGGTGCACGCGGCGGCGCGGTCCAACCCGGACACCGGCACGCAGTTCGTCCTGGTGCGGCACGCCGACCGGCGCACCGAAGCCGACGTGGCCACCACCCTGGACTGGTCCACCCCGGACGGCCGGCGCCAGGTGCCGGTCCGGCTGCGGGGCCGGGACGCGAAGATCCTGGTCGCCGGGTACGACCTGGGCGGTCAACGCCTGGTGTGGTCCAACTCGGAGATCCTGACCCACGTCGGGGTGGCCGGCCGTGACGTCGCCGTGCTCTACGGCCGCGACGGCGAGCAGGGTTCCACCGTGCTGCGCTACGCGTCCGAGCCGACCGTCCGGGTGCTCGACGGCGACGTCCGCACCACCTACGACGACGGCGACCTGCGGCTGGACTACAGGCACACCGGCCTGGCCCGCGTGCTGGTCTCCGGCGGCGGACGCCCGCCGGCGCTGCTCCTGCTCGCCACCGACGAGACCGCCGCGCGGTTCTGGCGGCAGGACACCGCCACCGGGCCCGTCCTCGTCCGCGGTCCGGCGCTGGTCCGTTCCGCCGAGGTGGCGGGCGACCGGCTCGCGCTGCGCGCCGACACCGACCGCGCGACCGACGTCGAGGTGTTCGCCCCGGTGCGCCACCTGTCGGTCGGCGGTCGGCCGGTGCCCGTGCGGCGCACGGACAGCGGCTCCCTGCTCGGTTCGCTGCCCGGTCCCCACGACGTGCGCCTGCCCGACCTGGACCGGTGGGAGTACCGGGCCGAGGCGCCCGGCATGGGCGAGTCCGGCTGGACGACCGCGGACAAGACCACGACCGCGAGCCCGATCAAACCCAAGACCCTGCCGGTGCTCTACGCCGACGAGTACGGCCACCACAACGGCAACGTCTGGTACCGGGGCCGGTTCACCGCCACCGGGGCGGAGAAGACGGTCACGGTCAACGCGATCACCGGCAAGCGGGGCCTCTACCTGGTCTGGCTCAACGGCCGCTACCTCGGCTCGGCCGCCGGCGGCACCCAGGCCGACTCCGAACCCGTCAACCCCGACCCCGGCCGCGGCGACTTCACCGTCCCGGCCGGCCTGCTCGCCGCCGGGCGGCAGGCCACGCTCACGGTGCTGGTCGAGAACATGGGCCACAACGACGACTGGACCGCCGACGACGTCCGGCACAAGCAGCCACGCGGCCTGTACGGCGTGGTGGTCGACGGCTCCACCGCCCCGATCGCCTGGCAAATCCGGGGCTCCAAGCCCATGGACGGCGAACGCGGCCCGATGAACACCGGCGGCCTGTACGGCGAGCGCGCGGGCTGGCACCTGCCCGGGGCCGGCGGGTGGCAGCGCACGCCGGGCACGCTCACCCCGGGCGTGTCCTGGTACCGCACGAACTTCCGACTCGACCTGCCGCGCGGGCACGACGTCTCGCTGGGCCTGCGGTTCGAGGACACCACCGCGCGCGGCTACCGCGTGCTGATCTTCGTCAATGGCTGGAACCTCGGCCAGTACCTCAACGGCGTCGGCCCCCAGCGGGAGTTCGTGCTCCCCGCCGGCGTGCTGCGCGACCACAACACGCTCACCTTCGCCGTGATCGCGACCGAGGCGGCGCAGGGTGACCCCGGGAAGGTGAGCCTGGTGACCCTAGGCAACCACCGGACCGGTGCTGCCGCGGTCCGTTAGCCGGGGCGGCAGCAGCCGCACCTCGGGTTCGGCCGGGGCGGGGGGGGGGGGGCGGCCCGCCCGCGCGGCCCCCCCGGCCCGCGCGGCCCGCGCGGGGTGGGGGGGGGGGGGGGGGGGCCCGGGCCCCCCCCGCGCGCCGCCCCCCCCCAGCCGGCCCAGCTCGACGGCCGGGAGGTCGATCGAGGACAGCGGCACGGACTGCGCCTGCGCCACGTCCGGCGGGCACACCGCCAGGACGGAGACGTCCTGCGGCACCCGCAGCTCGCGGCGGGCCAGCTCCGACAGCAGCGGGCCGAGGATGGCCTCGTTGTGCACCACCAACCCGGTCACGGGACCGGGCCGGGCCTCGAGCCGGTCCAGGCACTCGCGCAGCCCGTCGTAGGTCGGCACGCACGCCAGCGTGGTCGCCTCGACGCCGCGGGTCGCGGCCGCGGCGCGGAACCCGCCCAGGAACCGGCCCGCGTAGCTGGTGCCGCGCTGGTAGACGGCGGGGGAGGGGCCGATGAGCGCGACGTCGCGGTGACCGAGGTCGGCGAGGTGGTGCACGCAGTCCGAGCCGGCCGCGGTGAAGTCCAGGTCGACGCAGGTCAGGTCCCGGGCGTCGTCCGGCACGCCGATGAGCACCGCGGGCCGGGCCAGCTCGCGCAGCACCGGCACCCGCGGCTCGGCCGCCTCCACGTCCATCACGATGATCGCGTCGGCGAGGGAGGAGGCCGCGACCCGGTGCAGCCCTTCCGGACCCTCGTCCGCCGTCAGCAACAGCACGTCGTGGTCGTGGGTGCGGGCCTCGGCGACCGTGGCCGTGACGAACTGCATGACCACGGGGACGTTCAGGTCGGTGCGCAGCGGCACGACGAGCGCGAGCACGTTGGTGCGGTTGCTCGCGAGCGCCCGCGCGCCCGCGTTGGGGCGGTAGCCCAGCACGCGGATGCTCTGGTGCACCCGACGCCGGGTGGTCTCCGAGATCGAGCGCTTGCCGGACAGCACGTACGACACGGTGCTGGGCGAGACTCCCGCCGCGCGGGCGACGTCGGCGATGGTGACCATTCGACGATCATAATACGCCGCAGTCGGGTCGAACGGTCCTCTGTGGACGCGGCTCGTGGCGGCGCACGGCACGGCGGAACCCCACGGCGCTCGGCGCTTGGTTGATAACGTTAACACATGACTCGGCGGGCAGTACAGCGAGCGGTTTCATTCCTTCGCTGAACAAACCACTTCGGCGGAGCGCGGTCACCCGGACTGTTCAGCCGGCTGAACCGGTGAGCGCTAACAGAGTCCACAGGGGACGGGCTCCACCCGGTCACGCCCTCCCGGCCGTCGCCTGGGACGGGCGCTCAGGAGACGTCGCCGTAGGCGGTGCCGATCCGCATCCGGTGGGCGCGGTGCACGGCTTCGAGGTCGGGGTGGGCCCGGTCGTAGACGCCCCACTTGGGCTCGTTGAAGGTGTCCCAGGTGCGCCCCGGGAAGCGCTCGACGCCGTTCGGGCCGAGCGGCTGCTTCTCGCCGTTGAACCAGAGCTGCACCCAGCCGCCGGCGGTCGTGTCGGAGGTCCGGATCCCGACCACGAACCGGTACCAGTTCCAGGGGGCGACCTCCCCGGTCCAGATCAGGCGCCACTCCTCGCCGGGGGCGACGTGGAACAGCCGCGCCTCGTTGTTCCGGATCTTGAGGATCACCGGGTAGTTCTGGGTGCCGTTGCCCGAGCCGCCGTTCGGGCCGTAGGACTTCCACTGGAAGATCGAGTAGTCGCCGGCGGTCGTCGTGGAGAACTTGCTCGACCACCCGAGGTAGTACGTCCGGCCGTTGCGGAACCGGTGCCGCTTGCCGTCGGTCCTGACCCCGCGCGACTCGCAGCGGATCACCGGCCTGTCGTCCGACCTGGCCTTGGTGTAGCGCCACACCACCGTGCCGTCGGACTGGCGGGCGGGCACGATGCTGCCGGGCTTCACGCACTCCAGGTTGCCGAACACCCCGGTCCCCTTCGCCGGGTCGCCGTCCCAGACGACCGCCGCGTTCGCGGGCGGCGGGGCCGGGACCACCAGCACGACCGCCGCCGCAACGGCCGCGATCACGGCACGACACCTCATGGTCGGCACCTCCCGCGTCCAGGCTGGCAGCACCGGGGCACGGCCGACAGCGGTGGGACCGGGCTTCGCCGACACGGGTGGCGAAACGACCCGACCGGGTCTTCCCGCGCCCGGTCCCGTGACCGCCTTCGAGCGGGGCCCGGCGACGTAGGGTGGCGGCGTGGACCTGCCCGCCACCGCGTTGCTCCGGGTCGCCGACCGCCTCGGTCGGCCGGTCGGGGTCGCGTTCGCGGTGGCCACCGCCGACGGGCCTCGGATCGTCACCGCCGCCCACGTCCTGGCCGACGGCGCGACGGTCACCACCGTGGACGGGCGGCGGGAGGTGCCGGTCGAGGCCGCCGAGCGGTTCGAGGACGACGACCTCGCCGCCTTACGCCCGACGGGGCCGCTCCCGGACGGCGTGCGGGTGCTGCCGCTGTCCCCGGTGGCCGCGCCGTGGCACACCCCGTTGTGGTGCTTCGGGTTCCCCGACCGGTACGACGGCGGCATGTGGGCCGCGGGCGACCTGCTGGGGGCCGACGGCCGGGGGCTGCTGGTGGTGCAGGACCGGCGGTCGGCCGGGTTCGCCATCGCGCGCGGGTTCAGCGGCGGTCCGGCGTGGGACCCGGTGTCGGGGTCGGTGGTGGGCCTGGTGGTCCAGGTCGCGGCCAAGGCCGAGCAGCGCACGGCGTTCCTGGTGCCCGGCCACGTGATCGTGGCCCGGCTGCCGCCGCGGGAGCCGGGTCCGAGCCCGTACCTCGGGCTGCGCTCGTTCGGCACGGGGGACGCCGACAGGTTCTTCGGGCGGGAGGACCTGGCCGCGCAGGTGGCCGCCGAGGTGCGGGGCAACCGGTTGGTCGCGCTCGTCGGGCCGTCCGGGCGGGGCAAGTCGTCGCTGATCCTCGCGGGCGTGCTGCCGCGCCTGCCGGAGCTGGACGTGGTCGTGGTGCGGCCGGGCCAGGCGCCGCCGCCGCAGCGGGACGGCCTGTTGGTCGTGGTGGACCAGCTGGAGGAGGCGCTGCCGGGACCGGACGCGGACCTGGTGGCGCTGCTGGCGGACGGCCCGGCGAAGGTGCTGCTGGCGATCCGGTCGGACTTCCTCGACCGCGCCCTGGAACACCCGGCACTGGCGCGGGCGCTGCGGTCCTGCCAGACGGTCGGCGCGATGGAACGCACGCAGCTCCTCGCCGCGATCACCGGACCGATGCCCCCCGACGTGCGGCTGGAGGACCGGCTGGCCGACCGGATCGCCGCCGAGGTCGAGCACGCGCCGGGCCAGTTGCCGCTGTTGCAGTTCACCCTGGACCGGCTGTGGCACGTGCAGCGCGCCGGCCTGCTCACCCATGCCGCCTACGAGGAGCTGGGCGGGGTCGGCGGCGCGCTGGTCCGGTACGCCGAGCAGGAGGTGTGGTCCCGGCTGGCGGAGTCGGAGCGGGCCGCCGCGCCGCGGCTGTTCGCCAAGCTGGTCAACCACACCACGGACCTGCCGCCGACCCGGGCGGTCGCCCGCGACCTCACCGGCGCCGAGCGCAGCCTCGCCGACCGGCTCGTGACGGCGGGGCTGCTCGTGGGCGGCGCACGGGGTTCGGTCGAGCTGGCGCACGAA
Organism: Actinosynnema sp. NPDC059335; assembly: GCF_042752395.1. Lineage (NCBI taxonomy): Bacteria > Bacillati > Actinomycetota > Actinomycetes > Pseudonocardiales > Pseudonocardiaceae > Actinosynnema > Actinosynnema sp. NPDC059335. The sequence continues at coordinate 14,992 of NZ_JBHYXZ010000029.1, forward strand.
GCGCTGATCACGCTGTGGGACCGGCTGCGGGAGATGGTCGAGCGGGAGCGCGAGTTCGAGACGTGGCGGGCGGACCTCCGCGCCGACCGCGAGCGCTGGAGCCGGCAGGGCGACCCGTTCGCCCTGACCGCGCGCTCCTCCCCGGACACCGCCCGCTGGCTGGCCGAACGCGGGGCCGACCTGCCCGCCGACGAACGGCTCCACGCCCAGCGCGTGGTGGCCGTCCTGCGCCGGCACCGCCGCCGCTGGTACCGGCGCGCGGTGTGGCTGGTCGTGGTCCTGCTGCTGCTCGCCCTGCCGGCCTGGTACGCGTGGGACCTGGCCCACGAGCAACCGCCGCCGGACGACGTCGCCTCGCCCGGCGACGCGGGCCGGACCGAGCGCTCCATCCTCGACCTGCTCGCCGCCCACCACGCCGACCCCGGAGCGGTGGACGACCAGCTGCTGGCCGCCTACCACCGCACCCGCCAGGTGGAGGCGGTGCTGCCCGACGCGGTCGCGGGGAACCACGCCTACCGGGAGGTCCTGTCCTCCGCGGCCGGGCCGGTGGTCGTGCTGTCCGGGCCGGACGGGCCGGTGGTGTGGCGGGTCGGCGAGCCCGATCCGGTCCGGCTGCCCGACGCCGACCCCGGCGAGGTCGCGGTCAGCCCCGACGGCGGCACGGTCGCCGTGACGGACCAGACCGGCGCGCTCCTCTACGGGCCGCGCGGCGAACCCCGGGGGGGCGGGGGGCCGCCCCCCGGGGGGGGGGGGGGGCCA
>NZ_JBHYXZ010000029.1:15759-18535 GCF_042752395.1 Actinosynnema sp. NPDC059335
TCACCGCCCCCCGACACGTCCACCTCACCGCTCTTCCCACAAAGGAGGGCTTCGTGGGCGGCCCCCGGCCCGGGGCCGCCCCCCCCCCCCCGCGGGGGAGTGGTGGGAGCACGTGCACGTGGCACTGGGCGTCGACCGGCTGATCACCTGGCGCGACAACCAGGACCGGCTGCTGGTGTCGCGGCTCGACGGCACGCGGGTGGCGGACATCGCCATGAGACCTCCCACGACCCCGGTCGGCGACGTCCCGCCGTCGTGGACCTTCCACCTGACCGCCGACCCGGGCACGCTGGTCGCCCGCAACACCGACACCGACGAGGTGCACCTGCTCGACCTCGCCACCGGCCGCACCACCCCGCTCGCCACCGGGGCGTCCGCGGTGCTCGTCAGCGCGGACGGGCGGGTCCTGGTGACGTGCCACCGCGTCGAGCACGGCGTGGACGGCCTCGTGGTGTTCGACCTGCCGTCCGGGCGGCGGCGCGCGGAGCACCTCGACACCTCCGGCTGCTCGATGGTGCTCGACCCGACCGGTCGCTACCTCGCCCGCGGGGTCGAGCCGTCGATGGGCGTGCTCGACCTGGAGACGGGCGAGGTGGTGGCGTGGATGCGCGGCCGCGGCCGGCCGGTCGGCGTGCGGCTCGGCGCGGACGGCCTGCTGCGGGTCGTCACGGGGGACGAGGACGGCGTGCTGGTGCACCGGCTCGACCCCGCAGTGCTGGAGAGCGCCCCCGGCGACCCGGAGAGCGGCGACATCGCGCCGGACGGCCGGCTGGCGCTGACCGTGGACGACGTGTCCTCCCTGCTGTCCCGGAGTTCGCACCTGTCGTTGTGGCGCACCGACGACCACCGGCGCGTCGCGGAGGTCCGGCTCGGGGAAGAGGCGGGCACGGCGCGCTTCGACCCGACGGGCCGGTACGTGGCCGTGGCCCTGCCGACCGCGGTCGCGGTCCTGCGCGTGCCCGACCTGACCGAGGTCACCCGGCTGCCGCTGGTCGAGTCGCCCGACCTGGCCGAGCCGGTGGTGCGGTTCGACCGGTCGGGCGGGCTGCACGTGGGCCACGCGGCCACCATCAGGACCTGGGACCTCGCCACCGGCACGCTCCGGCACGCGGTCGCCGTGCCGTCACCGCCCTCCGGGGAGGTCCACTTCGACCTCCTCGCCCCGGACCGGGCGCTCGTGGTCTCCGCGGACCGCCTGGCGGTGGACGAGTGGGACCTGATCACCGGCCGTCCCACGAACCACCGCGCGCTGACCGGGCCGGACGAGCCGGTGGCCGAGGTCGCGGTGCTCGGCGACGGCCTGCTGGTCGCCTACGAGCACCGCATCGACGTCCTGGTGGGAGAGGAGTCCGTCACGGTCGAAACCCGATCGTTCGCCGGCCTGGGCCACGTGCCGACCGACGTCGTGGACGGCCACCCCCGCCTGGTCCGCGACCTGAGGATCACCGACTACCCGGACCAGACCGCGAAGTCCCCCACCCTGCCCCGCTACCCACTGGCGATGCGCGGCGACCTGGTCCTGACGGACGAGGGCCTGATCGAACTGGACCGCGACACGTGGCTGCGGCACTTGTGCGCCCTGGTCGCACCGCGCGCACCGGGCACCACCCCACCGGGCTGCCCGTGACCGTCGTCGCGCGGTCCGCTGGAACCCGCCAATCGGGCGTGCGCACCCTGACCCCGCCAAGGCCGCACCTGACGAGCGGGTCTCGGCACCGGGGTGCGTCGGGCTGGAACTGGCTGCCGGTCACGTGCCCGGTGACCCCGTGTCGGTCGTCGAGCCGTCGGTGAGACTACGGGAAGCTGAACCCGCGCGAGGCGTCCGGCGGGGGAAGTGCGGGTGGGCACTGTCGGCGCGGTCCGGGGTCGCCTAGCGTCGCATCGCTCCGGCGGGACCCCTCCGGCCGGGCTCCAGGAGGACACCAGTGAAGACCCTGCTCCGCGTCTTGTTACCCGTGGTCGCCGTCGTCGCGGCGGCGACCGTCGCCTTTGCCGCCCCCGTCCCGCCGACCACGCCCTACCCGGCGGTGCCGGCCGATGCCCGAGCCTGCCTGGTGGAGAAGCTCGAGATCGACAAGCAGCAGCTCCTGCACGACCAGGCCCTGCGCCACTACGAGCGCATCAAGGCCCTCCACGAGAACAACGCCGCGTCCGCGGGCGAGCTGCGTGCCGCCGAACAGGCGTTGCACCAGGCCGCGATCGCGCTCAACAACGCCAAGTACGCCGAGGCGGCGTGCCGCAACAACCTGGGCAACGACCCGAAGAAGGAGTGCGTGGCGCTGTCGCTGGAGCTGAACCGGCTCCTGGACGAGCTGGCGTTGCGCCAGGAGCTGGAGCGGTTGGCGAAGGCGCACTACGACGCCGTGCTCGCCCTCGCCAACAGCGGTGCGGCGTCGCGCGAGGAGCTGGACCGCGCCAAGACGGCGTGGGAGGTGGCGAAGGTCGAGCGGCAGCAGGTCGAGCAGCGCATCACCGACGCGAAGAAGAAGCTCGCGGACAACCCGGCGTGCAAGGACTACCCCTCGGTCCGCCCGACCCCCACGCCGACCTCGACGCCGACGAGCGCTCCGACCACGACCAGTGGCGCGCCCACCCCGACCACGACCAGCGGCGCTCCCACGTCGTCGAGCACGGTCGTGCCGACGCCCACCACGGCGACCCCGGCGCCGGTGCACTGACCCCGCGCCGAACGCCCCCGGGGGGCCCCGCGGCGGGGGGGCGCCCCCCCCCGGGGTGTGGGGTGGGGGGTCTGGGGCCGCGTCGATGTTGTGCAGAG
>NZ_JBHYXZ010000029.1:18545-33954 GCF_042752395.1 Actinosynnema sp. NPDC059335
GGCCCCCGGCCGGCTCCGGGGCCACCACGGCGCGGAGTGGCTAGAGGGTCAGGGTCCACGAGTCGATGTAGCCGACGTCGTTGGCGACGACGTCGCGCACCCGCAGCTTCCAGGTGCCGCCGCGGGACTCGGCGGACAGGTTGACCGTCGCCGTGCCGGTGACGTTGTCGGCGCTGTCCGTGCTGCTGGAGTTCTTCAGCCGGTACGCGCTGCCGTCCGGCGCGATCAGGTCGATCACCAGGTCGCCGCGGAACGTGTGCTTGATGTCGAGCGCGACGGTGCTGGAGGCCGACGCCGTGCCGGTGCAGGACAGGCTGATCGGGCTCTCGACCGTGGTGAGGTCGTTGATGGTGACGTTGTCGGGGTTCGTCCCGGTGCAGTCCGTCGGGTCCGGGCCGGGACCGGGGTCGCCGGTCATGAACCCGGTGTAGAGCAGGCGGTTGGGCGAGCCCGAGCCGATGCCGGTCAGCTTGTTGGCGGTGGCGTTGGCGACCAGCGCGTCACGGGCCTGCGCCGGGGTGGCGTTCGGGTTCTGCGACAGGTAGACCGCCACCGCGCCGGCCACGTGCGGCGACGCCATCGAGGTGCCGGTCATCGTCGCGCTGCCGGTGGTGCTGGTGTGCGAGGCCGAGACGATGTTCGTGCCGGGTGCCCAGATGTCCAGGCAGGAGCCGTAGTTGCTGGTGCTGGAGCGGGCGTCGGAGCTGGTGCTGTTGCCGACCGTCACGCCCGCGGTCACGTACTGCGGGCTGTAGCCGCACGCGTCGTCGGTCGAGTTGCCCGCGGCCATGACGAACTGCACGCCGGCGGCGATCAGCGCCTTCACCGCGTTGTCCAGCGACGGGTCCGAGCAGCGCTGCCGGCAGCCGATGCTGTAGTTGGCCACGGCGGGCTTGACCGCGTTGTTGCGCACCCAGTTGATGCCGGCGATGATGTCGTCGTTGGCGCCCGAGCCCTGGCAGTCGAGCACGCGCACCGCGTGCACCGTCGCCTTCTTGGCCACGCCGAACCGGGTGCCCGCGGCGGTACCGGCGACGTGGGTGCCGTGGCCGTGGCAGTCGGCGGGGTTCGAGTCGCCGTCGACGAAGTCGTAACCGGTCGAGACGCGGCCCGTGAAGTCGGTGTGCCCCGCGTTGATGCCGGTGTCGAGCACGTACACGTGCGCGCCCTGGCCCGCGTTGGCCGGGTAGGTGTAGGCGCCGTTCAACGGCAGGTCGCGCTGGTCGATGCGGTCGTCGCCCCAGTTGGGCGGGTTGGTCTGGGTGTCGGCCACCGTCATCCGCTGCGCCTGCTGGACGTACACGACCTCGGGGTCGGCCGCCAGCCTGCGCGCCTGCTGCTCGGTCATGGTGACCGAGAACCCGTTGATGAGGTCGAGGCGGTGGCGCAGCGTGCCGCCGTAGCGCTGCGCCTTGTCGGACGAGGTCGCCTGCAGGGCGACGGGGCTGTCCTTGAGCTTGACGATGTAGCGGTCCTTGACCGCGCCCGGCTCGTTCGCGCCGAGGATCGCGCTCTGGGCGACCGCCGGGGCGGACATCGTGGCGATGCCGGTGGCGGCGGCCGCGAGCAGCACAGCCGCTCGGGTCGCCGCCACGTGCAGGGGGACGGACTTCCTTCGCATACGGGGTTCTCCATCGTGCGTCTCCGGTGGGAGCACCAGCCGGAGGAGCGCCCGTCGGGCAGGGGGTGGAGAGGTGACGGCCGCTCGACGCACACGATCAAATGTCGCCACCCGGTAAACAATCCGGGTGCCGCAAACTAGGTATACGCAAGATCAACTCGCCGCGTGCGGTCCCGGCGGCGCGGGTTCGTCGGGCCCCTCGCCGACGAACCCGGCCGTCGCGGTGCGCGGTCAGGCCGCGTCGTCCAGCCGTCGGCGCTGGTCGGGGGTCAGCTCCAGGGACACCCCGGCGAGCGCGTCGTCCAGCTGCTCGACGGTGCTGACGCCGACGATCGGCGTCACGGGCACCGGGCCGCCCGTCAGCCAGGCGAGCACGACCTGGTTGCGGTTCGCGCCGGTCTCGGCCACGACCTCGTCCAGCGCGGCCAGGCGGCGGACCGTGCCGGGGTGGTCGTACTCGGCGGGCATCGGCTTGTCCGTCCGGGTGTAGCGGCCGCCCAGCAGCGGCGTGTAGGCCCACAGCGCCATGTCCTCGTGGTGCTCCAGGTAGTGGATCACCTCGTCGCCGACCGCGCCGAACCGGTGCACCACGGAGGGCCGCGTGCCGGGTCGCGGTTGCAGGTACGTGTGGTGCTGCTGCACGGCGGTGAAGCCGACGCGGCCGTTCGCCCGCGCGATCGCCCGGGCCCGCTCCACCTGCCACACCGGGTAGTTCGAGCAGCCCAGGCGACCCACCGCGCCCGCCGACACCAGCTCGTCGAACGCGGCGACCGTCTCCTCCAGCGGCGTCACCGGGTCGGGCTTGTGCGCCCAGTACAGCTCGACGTGGTCGGTGCCCAACCGCCGGAGGCTGCCCTCGATCCCGTTCTTGACCACGCCGGCCGACAGCCCCTCGGCCGTCTCCGGGAACCGACCGGCCTCGATCGGCTCGCAGCCCACCTTGGTGCTGATCCGCACCCGGTCGCGCACGCCGGGCCGGGCGGCCAGCCAGCGCCCCAGCAACGCCTCGCTCTGCCCGCCGAACCCGCTCGGGTGCTCCCAGAACGAGTAGCAGTTCGCGGTGTCGATCCAGACACCGCCCGCGTCCACGAAGCGGTCCAGCAGTTCGAACGAACGGCGCTCGTCGGTGACCGTGCCGAACAACATCGCGCCCAGGGCCAGGTTCTTCGTCATGCGGCCCACGGTAGGGAGATTCGGCTCGGCAGTACGCTCCAATCCCGTGGTGGTTTCCCAGACCAATTTCGCGTGGGCGACGCTGCTGGACGTCGGCGGTCGAGGTCGGCTGCACGACCGCGTGGCGCACGCGCTGCGCGCCGCGATCCGGGACGGCCGGCTGCCGGAGGGCGCCGCGGTGCCGCCGAGCCGGGCGCTCGCCGAGGAGCTCGGCTGCTCCCGCTGGGTCGTGACCGAGGCGTACGGGCAGCTCGTCGCCGAGGGCTACCTCGCCGCCCGGGTGGGCTCGGCGACCCGCGTCTCCTGGTCGCCGGGGTCCGCGCCGACGACGGCCCGCGAGCCGCGACCGCCGGCCCGGCCCAAGGTCCGGTACGACCTCGCGCCGGGCCTGCCCGACCTGCGGGCGTTCCCGCGCCGCCGGTGGGCCGACGCGGTCCGCGCGGTGATCGGCTCCGCCGTCCACTACGACCTCGACATCCCCGACCCGGCCGGGCACGCGGTGCTGCGCACGACGATCGCGCAGTACCTGCGGCGCTCGCGCGGCGCGGACGCGGGAGCGGCGTCGGTGTCCGTGTGCGCCGGCGTCTCCGACGGCCTGGTGCGCACGTGCCGCGCGTTGCGCGCGGAGGGGATCGCCGACGTGGCCGTGGAGAACCCGGGGTGGGGACGGCTGCGGGACGCGGCGACGAGCGCCGGCCTGCGGGTGCACCCGGTGCCGGTCGACGACGACGGCCTCCGCGTGGACGACCTGGCGCGCACGCCCGCGCGGGCCGTCGTGGTCGGCGCGGCGCACCAGTTCCCGACCGGCGCGGTGCTGTCGCCGGACCGCCGGGCGGGGCTGCTGCGCTGGGCCCGCGAGGTGGACGGCTACGTGGTCGAGGACGACTACGACGCCGAGTTCCGCTACGACCGCCACCCGGTCGCCGTGGTGCAGGGGCTCGACCCCGGCCGGGTGTTCCTCCTCGGCTCGGTCAGCAAGACGCTCTCACCCGCCCTCGGCCTGGGCTGGCTGGTCGCGCCCGCCGCGCTCACCCCGGCGCTGCGGTCGGCGAACCTCGTCGCGGCCGCGCCGCCGGTGCTCGACCAGCTCGCGCTGGCGACCTTCATCGACCGCGGCTGGTACGACGCGCACCTGCGGGCCGCGCGCCGCCGCTTCCGCGCCCGCCGCGACCTGCTGCTCCGCACGCTCGACGACCTCGTGCCGGAGGGCCGGGTCGCGGGCACGGCCGCCGGGCTGCACGTCCTGCTGCACCTGCCCGACCACGTCGACACCCCGCGCGCGGTCCGCGCCGCGGCGACCGCCGGGCTGCGACTGTCCGATCTGGACGACTACCGCGCGGAGGAGTCGGGCGGACCGAGTCGGACGTCGAGCGGCGACGGCGGCGTGGCGCGGTCGGCGGGCCGGGCGCTCGTCCTCGGCTACGGCAACATCGGCGACACCGAGATCCGCCCCGCCGTCGCCCTCCTGCGCGACGCGCTGGGCCTGCCCGGTCGGCGGTGAGCCGCCGATCGTCACCCGGTGTGCCCGAATCGGTGACGTTACGCTGATCCCCGGAGGTGGTGCCGGGTGCGGTTGCCGTTCGACGCGCACGCCTCGGTGCGGGCCGAGTTCGAGCGGCGCTGGGCGCGGGTGCGGCCGTCGGTGTGGTTCGGGTTCCTCGCGCCGCCGGTGGTCGGCCTGGTCGTCGCGCTCGCGGCCCCGTGGCGCGGCGCGGCCGTGCCGGGGTGGCTCCTGCTGGCGGTCGGGATCGCGGTCCCCGTGTGGTTCCTCCTGGGGCGGGTCTACCCGAAGCGGCCCGGCTGGTGGGCCGGGCTCGTCGCGTACGCGGGCGTGGCGCAGGCGCTCGGCGTCGGGCTCCTCACCGCCGACCTGCCGGCCGTGCTGCCGACCGTGGTCGTCACGGGGGTCGCGGCCGTGCTGCTCGGCCGGGCCAGGGCCGTGCTGCTGGACGAGGTCGGCGGCGCGATCGCGGGCACGACGCTGGGCGTGCGCAGCGCGTCGCGGCAGGTGCGCAACGCGACCGGGCACCCGGTGCTCGCGCACGCCGCCTTCGACGGCGAGCTGCTGCGCTGGCACGTGACCACGGGTCCGTCCACCCCGGACGTCTCCGGCGGCGAGGTGCCGTTGCGCGAGGTCACCGACGTGTGGGTGGCGGACGCGCGGGGCGAGCCCGGCGGCGAGGTGGTCGTGGTGCGCGCGTTCGGCCGGGACGTCGAGCTGGTCGTCGGCCGCCCGCACGACTTCGCCGCCCTGCTGGACCGCCGGCTGCGCCTGCTTCGCCAACCCGACTGGGATTGATCTCCCCGGAGCGTGACGTCGGCGCTTGCTACTCGTTGGTCAAGCACACGTCCGACGACGGAAGGGGCAGCGGCATGGCGACCGAACGGGTGCGGCTGGAGGACGGCGCGGAGCTGAACGTGACCCGCAGCGGCCCACCCGACGCCGAGCTGACCGTGGTGCTCGCCCACGGCTACGCGCTGGACCACCGGAGCTGGCACCGGGTGGTGGCCGCGTTGCCGGAGTCCGTGCGGGTGATCGCCTACGACCACCGCGGCCACGGCGGCTCCTCGCCCGCGGACAAGGAGACCGCGACCGTCGAGCAGCTCGGCGACGACCTGGGCGAGCTGGTCGAGCGGCTCGTGCCCGAGGGCCGGGTGGTGATCGCGGGGCACTCGATGGGCGGCATGGCCGCGATGGCGATGGCCGAGCGACGCCCCCGCCTCTACCGGCAGCGGGTGGCCGGCGTGGTGTTCGTCTCGACCGCCGCCACGGGGCTCGCGGAGACGTCGTTGGCGTGGCCCAAGGCGTTGGGCAAGCTGGTGCGCGAGCTGGAACGCGCGTTCGGGCCGCTGGTGCGGGCGGTGCGGGAGAAGATCGAGCCCGCGAAGACCGCCGGGTTGCGCTGGTGGCTGTTCGGCGACGAGCCGCGCGACGAGGACGTGGACCTCACCGCGGACATGGTGTGGGGGCACTGGCCGGAGACCGTCGCGCTGTTCCGGCCCGCGGTGGACCGCTACGACCGCGAGGCCGCGCTGACCGTCGCGGGGGAGCGCCCGGTGATCGCGCTCGTCGGCGACGAGGACCGCCTGGTGCCCGAGTCGAACGCCAAGGCGCTGGCCGCGGCGGTGGGCGGCGAGTCGGTGGTGGTGGAGGACGCGGGCCACATGCTGCCGCTGGAAGCGCCCGCCGAAGTGGCCGCGCGGATCATGGAGCTGGCCGGCTGACCCGGTGCTCCTCGGTCGGGCGGTCGACCGAGGAGCACCCGGTGGTGTCCTTCGCCCCGCTGGTCCAATAGCCTCGATAACTTCAGTGTTGACCAAACTCGATCATGAGGACCGGGTCCGGGAGAACTAGCCCTGAGCCGGAGCGGTGCTGCGGTAGCTCTCGGTGTAGTAGTCCGCGAGGCGCTGCCGGTAGTCGTCGGCGTCGAACGTGTCCGGGTCGTACGGCGGCGCGTCCTTGATCTGGTTCCGGGTCCGGTCGACGTGGATGCGGTGCGCGTCGTGGTCCACCCGCTCCACGGCCCCGATCGGCACGACGACGCGGTGGCTGGTGAGCCACGTGCCGGTGTCGATCAGCAGGCAGTCGGCGGGCAGTTCGGCGTTGGCCTGGTCGATCTCGCCGATGCGCCCGTCCACGGCCTCCACCTCGTACCCGAGCAGGCCGGTGTCGGGCCGGTCGCGCCGCGCGTCGAGGTCGGCGTCGGGCGTGCCGGTCGGGTTGCCCATGCCCGCGGTCTCGCGCCAGAGCCACGGGATGAACGGGTAGGGGTAGGGCTGCATGGCGACCTCCTCGATCGGTGGGAACGATCGAGCAATACCCGTTCGAGTGAATCTTGAGACCTGGCTACGACGTCCAGCGCCAGACCGACGGCGGCCGGCCGCCCTTCGGCTGCGCGGCGGCGTGCTGCGCGGTGCGTTCGAGGCCGGGCACCCGTTCCATGGTGCGGCCGAGGTTGGCGGGGTAGGGGCGGTCGCCGGTCAGGGACTCGGTGACGTCGAGGGCTTGGGCGGTGGTGAACTCGCGGCCGAGCAGGCCGGCGGTGAAGGCGGGGTCGCGCCACAGGTGCGCGGCGAGCAGGGGGCGGCAGTCGCGGACGATGCGGTTGTGGTCGAAGGCCAGCGGCGGCACGTCGGTCAACGGGGTCCAGACGGGGCCGTCGCCGGACAGCCCGGCCGGGTCGACGGTGGCCCACAGGGCGATCGACAGCGTCGGTCCGCGCGGGTCGCGGGACGGTTCGTCGAAGGTGGTGAGCTGGCCGGAGGCGGAGATCGCCCGTTCGGGCACGCCGAGCTTGCCGGTGACCGCGCGCCGGGCCGCGTCGCGCAGGCGTTCGCCCTTGCCCAGCAGCACGCCGGGCAGGGCGAGGACGCCCGCGAACGGGTCGAGCGCGCGGGGCGCGATGCCGAGCAGGACGGCGCGTGCGGTCGGGTCGAAGCGCAGCGCCAGCACGTCCACCGACACCAGGGTCGACTCGATCATGGTCGGGATTGTCCCGCACTCATCGCGGGGCCGGTGCGCGCACCGCGTAGTCGGCCCGGTCGGGTCCGGCGCCGGTGACGAGGACGGGCACGCCGAGGTGGTTCTCGAGCCAGGTCAGGGGGTCGGGCAGAGCGGTGAGGAGGGGTGTGCGGTGGGTCAGGAACGCGGTGAGGTCGGCGGCGGGGTCGGTGGGCAGGGGCGCGTCGTAGGCGGTGGCGACCTTGAGGTCGGGCGCGTCGAGGTGGGTGACGGCGAGGGCGTCGATGCCGCCGCAGGCGTCCACGGCGTAGCGCAGGAGCACGGCGTCGAGGTGCCCGGCGCGCCAGGAGCCCTGGTAGTGGCCGGTGTCGTTGTGGCGTTCGGGGAACCGGGCGAGGACGTCGTGGTCCTCGGTGGGGAAGGGACCGGCGCCGTGGCGGGTCTGGTAGGTGCGGGTCACGCCGATCACGGTGGCGTGGCGGCGCCCGAGGAGGGCGCGGGCGTTGTCGGGGGTGACGGTGGACCAGGTGGTGTGGGGGTGGAACCCGCGCCACTGGTCGAGCAGGACGCCCTGGGCACCTTCGAAGACGAGGGGGCCGCGGTCGGCGAGCCGGCCGACCTCGTCGCCGGTGGTGACGCGGACCGCGCCGGCGAAGTCGCGGTAGAGGGCCACGAGGTCGTCCACGGCGAAGCCGTCGCCGGTCAGGGGCGCGTAGAAGCGGGCGAGGGCGTCGAGCTTGGCGCGCAGCGCGGTGGGGTGGGCGCAGTCGCCGACGGTGGGCGGCGGGCCGGGCACGCCGAGGACCTCCTGGCCCTCGACCACCTGGCCGGGCGCCGCGCCGCGGTCGGCGAGGAGCCCGTACCAGGTGGTCTCGCCGATGCCCTTGCCGCAGGAGCCGTGGCGGGCGTGGCCGCGGGCGTCTTCGCGGGCGCGGTTGGCGGCGACGTGGATGGGGGTGGTGAGCAGGGCGTCGGCGTCGATGGACAGCAGTCGCAGGGGGTCGGCGACGCCGAGGTCGGCCAGTGCGCGGGACTCGGCGGCGAGGGCGATCGGTTCGACCAGGACGTGCCGGGAGAGGTGGGTCGGCACGCCCGAGAGCGTGCCGGACCCGAACTGGCTGAAGGTGTGGTGCCGGTGGCCGACGACCACGTTGTGGGCGGCTTGCGCGCCGCCGTTGAACCGGATCACCGAGGTGACGGGGCGGTCGTGGCAGAGCGCGTCGACCACGGCCCCTTTCCCTTCGTCGCCGAAGCCGAGGCCGAGGACGATGACGTGCCGGTCCATCACGTGAGGACCACGTCGTCGGGGCCGTCGAGCAGCGGGGGAGTGGCGGTGGTGGCGACGGTCTTGCCGCCGACGTGGACGAGCGCCTTGCCGACCGCCTCGCTCTCGGCGGCCGAGCCGATCTCGGCGAGGTCGACCATGGCCTGGTCGAGGTCGACGACGCGTTCCTCCAGGCCGATGGTGGCGGCGATGAGTTCGCAGACGGCGGCCGGGTCGTCGAGCTTGAGGAAGTTCTGGCCGAGCAGGTCGCGCCAGTGGTCGGCGATGGCGGGGTCGCGGTAGTAGGACGACTGGTTGGGCAGGATGAAGTAGACGTGCCACTTGCGGGCGAGTTCGCGGTACACCGAGGCGGGGTCGATGTCCTGGTTGACGTCGTCGCCGATGACGCGGCGGATGTGCCGGGCTTCGAGGCGGGGCTTGTTCAGCTCGTCGCCGATGAGGAAGAGGTAGCCCTTGCGGCCGCGCTTCTGCCAGGCGTCGGTGACGACGTGGCGGGCCATGAAGTAGGCGGCCAGCTCGTAGGACTCGCTCTTCTGGCCGCCGCCGTTGCCCTCGAGGAAGATGGTGCGCAGTTGCTCGTCCATGCGGTTGTCGGATTCGAACTGGCCGACCTGGAGGGGCACGCGGTCGCTGTCGGCGTCGCCGATGCCGCCGAACAGGACCTGGGGGTCGGCGAGGTAGCCCTTGCGCTGGAGCAGGCCGTGCAGCTTGCCGAGCTTGCGCTGCATGATCTGGGGCACGCGGCCCATCGAGCCGGTGACGTCGAAGAGGACGGCGATGGGGGTCGAGTCGGCGTGGTCGGGTGAGTCGCGGCACTCGCGTGCCACGACGCCCTTGGGGTCGAGGGTGGGGTCGGCCTTCCACTCCTTGGCGGGGCGCGATCGCAGGGCGGCGGTGTAGCCGAAGTCGTCGATGCCCTTGGCGGCGCGGAAGGTGCGGGCGGCCGCGTAGGCGTTGTCGTCCCACTTGCCGTGTCCCATGTCAGGCTCCTGTTCCGGGGAGGGCGAACGGGCGGAAGGTCCGTGCGCCGTAGAGGTTTTCCAGCAGGTCGTCGTATTCGGTGAGCAGGTCGACGGCGTCGGGCCGGCGGTCCGGGTCGTCCTGCGTGCAGCCGCGGGCGAACGTGCGTTGCGCGGTTTCGCGGTCCGCCAGGAGGTCCAGCATCAGCGTGTGTGCCATGTGGACGTCGGTGGCGGGGGTGACGGGTCGTCCGTCGTGGACTTCCGGTGGGTAGGGGATGGTCTTGTCGGTGGCGAGGAGGCGTTCGCCGGCGTTGACCGCGAACGTCCAGCCGATCAGGACGATGCCGTGTTGTTCGGGGTGCACCAGGACGTTGTCGGCGACGATCGCGCCGTGCACCAGGCCGGTGCGGTGTGCGCCGGCGATGGCGCGCAGGAGCCTGCGGTGCATCCAGGCGTAGTCGCGGCCGTCGAGGCCGTCCGGGTAGGCGCGGCGCACGTCGGCGAGGGTGACGAACCCGTCGATCAGGGGTTCCAGGACGGTGAAGGCGCGGGAGCCGCGGGCCACGTCGCCGGAGGTGTCGACGGGGTGCGGGTAGTAGGGGCGCAGCCAGCGGTGCTCGTCGGTGAAGCGGGCGAGTCGGCGCAGGGCGTCCCACTCGGCGTGCAGGAGGGGGTTGAGGGCGGGGTTGCGGACGACCTTGACCACGTGGGGGCCGTCGGTGCGGTAGAGGGTGGCGACGCTGCCGACGGCGTGGCGGTCGGTGAGCCGGTAGGCGGCGCGGTCGGTGCGGAGCACGACCGGCGGTGTGCCGCGCCGCCACTCGTGGTGGAGCCGGGTCAGCTCGGCCGACGCGGCGTGCGCCCTGGTGTCGGCGGGGCCGACCCGGTCGGGGTGCAGGACGGCGGCGAGGGCGCGGTAGAGGCGGTGCGCCTCCTGGCTGCGGGCCGGGTCGAACGGGCCGAACAGGTCGGCGGCCGAGTCGGCCCGTTCGACGCGGTCGAGCGCTTCGTCCCTGGTGAACATAGTTTGAGTCTATACGACTCAAACCGATGGCGCAGTGTGGTGCCGATCACCTGGACGGAGCAGTCCCGGCCGGGTTAACCTTGCCGGCGATGTTGTACTTCCTGTGATCATCGGTAGCGCGACCGCGTCGAGCACGGCTCCGCGGCGCGACCTCTCCCCACTCTCCACACCGATGACTCGGCGTCGCCCGCCGGGAACAGGAGTCTGCCTTGCGCACCGCGCAACTGGCCTTGCACGAAGTCACCAAGAGCTACCACGGCCGGGTCGTGCTCGACTCGGTCTCCCTGACCGTCAAACCCGGCGAGAAGGTCGGCGTGATCGGCGACAACGGGTCCGGCAAGTCCACCCTGCTCGCGATCGTCGCGGGCCGGGTGGCCGCGGACAACGGCGACGTCACCGTGGTCGCGCCCGGCGGGATCGGGTACCTGGCCCAGACGCTCGACCTGCCGCCGCACGCCACCGTGGCCGACGCCGTGGACCTGGCGCTGGCCGACCTGCGCGACCTGGAGGCCCGGATGCGCCGGGCGGAGGCCGCGCTGGCCGGTCCCGACGCCGACCCTGAGCACTACGCGGCGCTGGTCGAGCGGTTCGAGGCGCGGGGCGGCTACGACGCCGACACCCGGGTCGACGTGGCCCTGCACGCGCTGGGCCTGCCCGGCCTGGACCGGGGCCGGCCGCTGGGCGCGCTGTCCGGCGGCGAGCGGTCCCGCCTCGCCCTGGCCGCCACGCTGGCCTCCGCGCCGGAACTGCTGCTGCTGGACGAGCCGACCAACGACCTGGACGACCAGGCCGTGGCGTGGCTGGAACAGCACCTGGTCCGCCACACCGGGACCGTCGTCGCGATCACCCACGACCGGGCGTTCCTGGACCGGGTGACCACGACCATCGTCGAGGTCGAGGAGGGCCGCGCGAGCCGGTTCGGCGACGGCTACGACGGCTACCTGGCCGCCAAGGCCGCGCAACGGGCGCGGCGGCAGCGCGAGCACGAGGAGTGGCGGGCCGAGCTGGCCCGCCAGGAGCGGCTGCTGTCCTCGGCCGCCCGGCGGTTGGGCGAGATCCCCCGGAAGATGGAGAAGGCCGTGTTCGGCGCCGGTCAGTTCCGCGCCAGGGGGCGCGTCCACGGCGCGATGAGCCGCATCCGCAACGCCAAGGAACGCCGCGCGCGGCTGGTCGGGAACCCGGTGGGCCCGCCGCCGGAGCCGCTGCGGTTCTCCGCGCGGCTCGACGGCGGGGCGACGGACGGGGAGTGGGCGGCCGAGCTGTCGGACGTGCGGGTCGGCGACCGGCTCCGGGTGCCGCGCCTGACCGTGCGGCCGGGGGAGCGGCTGCTCGTAACCGGCCCCAACGGGGCGGGCAAGACCACGCTGCTGCGCGTGCTGGGCGGTGAGCTGCGCCCGGACGCCGGCACGGTCGACGTGCCCGGTCGGGTCGGCCACCTGCGGCAGGAGGAGCCGCCGTGGCGGCCGGGGCTGACGGTCCTGGAGGCGTTCGCCGAGGGCCTGCCCGGTCACCCCGACGAGCACGCCGACGCGCTGCTGGCCCTGGGCCTGTTCGACCGCCGCGACCTGCGCACCCGGGTCGGCGAGCTGTCCTACGGCCAGCGGCGGCGCGCCGAGCTGGCCCGGCTGGTCACCCGGCCGGTGGACCTGCTGCTGCTGGACGAGCCGACCAACCACCTGTCGCCGGGACTGGTGGAGGACCTGGACCGGGCGCTGGCCGACTACCGGGGCGCGCTCGTCGTGGTGACGCACGACCGACGCGCCCGCGCCGGGTTCACCGGCACGCGCCTGCGCCTGGAGCGCGGCCGGGTGGCGTGATCGACCCGCGGTGGCGCGGCCGGTCGACGCAGGGGTCGGCGGACGGCGATCCGCTTGGCGCGGTCGGCGCAGGGTTGTCGGGCGAGGGTGTTGAGCGGGGGTGCCGGGCGGGGGTGTCGGCGCGGGGCGATCGGTCCGACCCGTGGGAGGCGCGACGGCCGGGTGGACACGCGGTCGTCCCGGCCCCCATGATTCGCTGCGGAACGAACCACCTGGGGGTACACGCGCATGGCTTCGCCGTTGGACAACCCGGTCTGGGCGTCGCTGACCGGACCGCACGCCCACTTCGCCCAGCGGCACGGGCAGGTGCTGCGCTACCCGCCGGACGTGAGCGCGTTCACGGCCCTGCCCGACCGGCCGGACGAGCGGGTCTGGTCCGACCTCGCCGCGCTGGCCGGTCCCGGCTCGACGGTGCCGATCACCTCGCCGCACACCCCGCCCGCCGGGTGGGAGGTGGAGCGCTTCCACGCCGTGCAGCTGGTGGACGAGGGGCTGCGCGTGGCCGAGGACGCCGAGGCGGTCCGGCTCGGCCCGGCGGACGTGCCGGAGATGCTGGCGCTGGTCGAACGCACCCGGCCGGGTCCGTTCCTGCCGCGCACCGTGGAGATGGGCGTCTACCTCGGCATCCGCCGCGACGGCGCGCTGGTCGCCATGGCGGGCGAACGCCTGCACCCGCCCGGGTGGACCGAGATCAGCGCCGTGTGCACCGACGAGGCGCACCGGGGCCAGGGCCTGGCCACCCGCCTGGTCCGGGCCGTCGCGGCCGGGATCAGGGCACGCGGCGAGCAACCGATGATGCACGCCACCGCGTCGAACACCACCGCGATCCGGCTCTACGAGTCTCTCGGCTTCCGGATCCGCAAGCACGTCGACATCGTCGTGCTGCGCATCCCCGCCGACGTGGCCGCGGCCGACCCGACCGACACCGGCCCCGCCGCAGCCGTCGTGCGCTCCTGACCCCGCCGCCGCGCCCCTCCCTCGACGCGACCGTCCACATCGGACTCCACCGCCGGTCGCCCGTCGTCCGTGTGCGACGCGGCACGTCGGATGGTGAACTAGGCGTGACGTCCGACGACCCGGGTGAGGATGGCTGATGACTCTCGACCAGACCCGCACGACCCCGACGACGACCCCGACGACGGCCCCGTGGTGGACCTCCGCCGTGGTGTACCAGGTCTACCCGCGCAGCTTCGCCGACTCCAACGGCGACGGCGTGGGCGACCTGGCGGGGCTCGCGTCGCGGCTGGACCACCTGGAGCGGCTGGGGGTGGACGTGATCTGGTTGTCGCCGGTGTACGCCTCGCCGCACGCGGACAACGGCTACGACATCTCCGACTACCAGGCGATCGACCCGGTGTTCGGCACGTTGGAGGACTTCGACGCGCTCTTGGCGCAGGTGCACGCCCGCGGCATGAAGCTGGTGATGGACCTGGTGGTCAACCACACCTCCGACGAGCACCCGTGGTTCGTCGAATCGCGCTCGTCCAAGGACAACCCGAAGCGGGACTGGTACTGGTGGCGTCCGCCGCGCGAGGGGTTCGAGGCCGGGCAGCCGGGCGCGGAACCCACCAACTGGGAGTCGTTCTTCTCCGGCCCGGCGTGGGAGCTGGACGAGGCGACGGGGGAGTACTACCTGCACCTGTTCGACCGCAAGCAGCCGGACCTGAACTGGGAGAACCCCGAGGTCCGCCAGGCGGTGTACGCGATGATGCGGTGGTGGCTGGACCGGGGCGTGGACGGGTTCCGGATGGACGTCATCAACCTGATCTCCAAGGACCCCGACCTGCCCGACGGCGCGACCACCGGCGTCGGCGGGCTCGGCGACGGCTTCCCCCACGTGGCCACCCGGCCCGGTGTGCACGACTTCCTGCGCGAGATGAACCGCGAGGTGTTCGAGGGCCGGTCGGGCGAGTACCTGACCGTGGGCGAGATGCCGGGCGTGACCTGGGAGCAGGCCCGGCTGTTCACCGACCCGGCCCGCCGCGAGCTGGACATGGTGTTCCAGTTCGAGCACGTCTGGCTCGACCACGGCCCCGGCGGCAAGTTCGACCCGAAGCCGCTGGACCTGCGCGACCTCAAGGCGTCGCTGGGCCGGTGGCAGACGGCGCTCGGTGACGTCGGCTGGAACAGCCTGTACTGGAACAACCACGACCAGCCCCGCGTCGTCTCCCGCTACGGCGACGACGGCGAGTGGTGGCGCGAGTCGGCCACGGCGCTGGCCACCGTGCTGCACCTGCACCGCGGCACCCCGTACGTCTACCAGGGCGAAGAGTTGGGCATGACCAACGCCCCGTTCGCCGGCGTGCACGAGATGCGCGACGTCGAGTCGCTCAACCACTACCGCCAGGCCGTGGCCGCCGGCGCGGACCCGGAGACCGTGCTGCGCGGCCTGCGCGCGATGGGCCGCGACAACGCCCGCACCCCCGTGCAGTGGGACGCGAGCCCCAACGCCGGGTTCACCGCGGGCGAGCCGTGGCTGGCGGTCAACCCCAACCACGCCTGGCTCAACGCCGAAGCGCAGTACGACGACCCGAAGTCCGTCTTCAACCACTACCGGCGGCTGATCGAGCTGCGCCACGCGCTGCCGGTGGTGGCCCTGGGCGACTTCCGGATGCTCCTGGCCGACCACCCCCACGTCTACGCCTACGAACGCACCCTGGACGACGACCGCCTGCTCGTCGTGGCCAACCTGAGCGGAACGCCGCAGAGCGTCGGGCTGGAACCCGGCTGGACCGCCGCCGACGTCGTGCTGGCCAACACCGACGACGCCCTGGTCTCACCCGGCCGGGTGGACCTGCGGCCCTGGGAGGCGCTGGTGTTCAAAGCGGCGGTCAAGGACTCGCCGAAGCACTCCTGACCGCCGTCGGCGACGCGCGGGGCCGTACCCCTCGCCCAACCGGGTGTAGGGCCCCCCCCCCCCCGGCGACCCCCGCTCGGGCCAAGCGCAGAGGCGCCCCCCCGCCGCCCCCGGGCGGGCCCCCCCCCGCCGTGCCACCCCCCCCCCCCGGGGGCGGCGGCGGGCCCCCCCGGTCCCGGGGCCGTGCCGCCGTCCTACGTCACCGGTG
>NZ_JBHYXZ010000029.1:33964-72482 GCF_042752395.1 Actinosynnema sp. NPDC059335
CACACCCCCCGTCGCGCGCCGGGCGGGCCCGCCCCCCGCCCCCAGGGGGCTGCCGCCCGCCCCAGGCGCCGCCCCCCCCTCGTCGGCACGAGCGAAGCGGCACACCCGGCCGGCCACGGGGCGACCCCCGACGCGGGGGCACACCAATCCGGGCGCGGTGTCCGCATTGTCGCCGGCGGCGCGTCGCTGAACGGCACGACAACGCGTTCCCGTGGTCGCCGCGAATAATCCTCGCGCGATCCCCCGGAAGTACATCCGCAGTGGAATAGTACCCCTCAAATGGGGTGCTAACCGGACGGCGGCATCGCCGCCCCCTGGGTTCACCGAAGTGGGTGGCGACGCCGGGGGAACGGCAACTTCGTTGCTTTAACGTGCGACTTGTTCCACGTAGGGAACCGCGCCGCCGGCGAGTCCCCCGGCGGCTGCCGCTTTCACGAGCGACGCGCGGTGGCGGGCCGGGTCGGGGTCGTCCAGTTCCAGTCCGGCCCCGACGAACAGCAGCACCGCATGGCGCGAGCGGGCCGCCCAGTCCCACACGCCGGGGCGTTCCACGGCGGCGTGGTCGAGCAGCGGGGCGCGGTGCGGCCAGCGCAGGGTGAGCCCGTCGCCGCCCGCCTCGACCGTCCAACCTCGGGTAACGGGCAGCACGACGTCGTCGATGTCGTTGACGAGGCTCAGTCCCCTGGCGGCCAGGGCGGCGGGCAGGGGGACCGGGAGGCTGGCCCGGCAGTCCAGCAGCAGCACGGCGATGCGATTGTCGCCGTGGCCGCGCACGGCGGCGCGGACGTGGAGGCGTGCTTCGGCGCTCATGGTCGACCTTTCTGTCGGATTCGCGCCGCGTCTTCCAGCGTAGTGACCCCGGAGGTCTCGTTTCCTCCCCGGTTCGAGTGAATTCATGGTAAACGCGCAAAGGCTTCGTCCAGTTCCGGCAAATGCGCGTAAATGAGACGGTAAAGCGACCGTTACGTGTGTGACGCGCATCACATTAAGTTGTAATGGGTTCGACACGCGCAGTTACATGAATTTATTCGCGCCGATCCGAACGGCACCTCCCGAGAAAGGAACGACCGTATGCGCGCGGTATTCCACCGCGCCGGGGACGAGAGCCCCGCGCGTGGTCCCGCCGGCGGCGTGCTGCTGGCCACCAGCCGGTTCCTGACGCGGGCCCCCGTCTCCGACGACCTCCGGGCCGCCTTCCACCGCGGCGGCCGCGAGGGGGACGCGTTCTACCGGGACCGGTGGAGCCACGACAAGGTCGTGCCGTCCACGCACGGCGTCAACTGCACCGGGTCGTGCCGGTGGCAGGTCTTCGTCAAGGACGGCATCATCACCTGGGAGACCCAGGACACCGACTACCCGTCCACCGGTCCCGACCGCCCCGAGTACGAGCCGCGCGGCTGCCCGCGCGGGGCCTCCTTCTCCTGGTACACCTACTCGCCGCTGCGGGTGCGCTACCCGTACGCGCGCGGCGTGCTCGTGGAGATGTACCGCGAGGCCCGCAGGCGGCACGACGACCCGGTGGCCGCCTGGGCGTCCGTCGTGGACGACCCGGTCAAGCGCCGCGCCTACCAGCGCGCCCGCGGCAAGGGCGGCCTGGTCCGCGTCTCGTGGGACGAGGCGGTGGAGATGGTCGCGGCCGCGCACGTGCACACGATCAAGGCCCACGGCCCCGACCGGATCGCGGGGTTCTCGCCCATCCCCGCCATGTCGATGGTCTCCCACGCGGTCGGTTCGCGGTTCATGGCGCTCATCGGCGCGCCGATGCTGTCGTTCTACGACTGGTACGCCGACCTGCCGCCCGCCTCGCCGCAGGTGTTCGGCGACCAGACCGACGTGCCGGAGTCCGCCGACTGGTGGGACGCGGCCTACCTGGTGCTGTGGGGCTCCAACGTGCCGGTGACCCGCACCCCGGACGCGCACTTCATGACCGAGGCCCGCTACCGCGGCCAGAAGGTCGTGGTGTGCTCCCCGGACTACTCCGACGCCACCAAGTTCGCCGACGAGTGGCTCGCCCCGCACCCCGGCACGGACGCGGCGCTGGCCGTCGCCATGGGGCACGTGGTGCTGCGCGACTGCTTCGTCGAACGGGAGGTGCCGTTCTTCGCCGACTACGTCCGGCGCTTCACCGACCTGCCGTTCCTGGTCACCGTGGAGGAGCGCGACGGCGGCCTGGTGCCGGGCAAGTTCCTCACCGCCGCCGACCTGGGCGACACCTCGCCGGGCGCGCGGTGGAAGACCGTGGTGCTGGACGCCGACCGCGACGAGCCGGTCGTGCCCAACGGGTCGCTGGGCTTCCGGTGGGCCGACGAACCCGGCCGGTGGAACCTCGACCTGCACGGCGTCACGCCCGCGCTGACCGTGCGAGGCGGACCGGACGGCGCGGTCGAGGTGCTGCTGCCCCGCTTCGACGCGCCCGACGGGCAGGCCGGCGCGATCACCCGGGGCGTCCCCGTGCGGCGGGTCGCGGGCCGCCTCGTCACCACCGTGTTCGACCTGCTGCTCGCGCAGTACGGCGTGGGCCGCCCCGGCCTGCCCGGCGACTGGCCCACCGGGTACGACGACGCCGACGCCCCCGGCACCCCCGCGTGGGCGGAGCGGCTGACCGGCGTGCCCGCGGCCCGGACCACGCGCATCGCCCGCGAGTTCGCCGACACCGCGGTGCGCTCGAAGGGCCGCTGCATGATCGTCATGGGGGCGGGCACGAACCACTGGTTCCACTCCGACCTCGTCTACCGGTCGTTCCTCACCCTGCTGCTGCTCACCGGCTGCCAGGGTCGCAACGGCGGCGGCTGGGCGCACTACGTCGGCCAGGAGAAGGTGCGCCCGCTCACCGGCTGGGCCACCCTCGCGGGCGCGCTGGACTGGCACCGGCCGCCGCGCCAGATGATCGGCACCGGCTACTGGTACACCCACACCGACCAGTGGCGCTACGACCGGCTCACCGCCGACGGCCTGACCTGGCCGGGCGCGAAGGGCTCCCTCGCGGGCCGCACGGTCGCCGACTGTCTCTCGACCTCCGCCCGGCTGGGCTGGATGCCGTCCTACCCGACCTTCGACCGCAACCCGCTCGACCTCTGCGACGAGGCCGAGGCCGCCGGCCAGGACCCGGTCGCGCACGTGGTGGCACGCGTGCGCGCCGGCGAGGTCGGGTTCGCCTGCGAGGACCCCGACGCGCCGGCCAACTGGCCGCGCGTGCTGACCGTGTGGCGGGCGAACCTGCTCGGCTCGTCGGCCAAGGGCAACGAGTACTTCCTCAAGCACCTGCTCGGCGCGGACGGCAACCCCCGCGCCGAGCAGACCCCGCCCGACCAGCGGCCGCGCTCGGTGCGGTGGCGCGACGAGGCCCCCGAGGGCAAGCTCGACCTGCTGCTGGCGCTGGACTTCCGGATGACCAGCACCACCCTGTTCGCGGACGTGACGCTGCCCGCGGCCACCTGGTACGAGAAGCACGACCTGTCCAGCACGGACATGCACCCGTTCGTGCACTCGTTCAACGCCGCCGTGGACCCGCCCTGGCAGGCGCGCACGGACTTCGACGCGTTCCACGCCATCGCCCGCCGGTTCAGCGAACTCGCCGCCACGCACCTGGGCACCCGCCGCGACCTGGTCGCCACCGCGATGCAGCACGACACGCCGGGCGAGACCGCGCAGCCCGGGGGAGTGGTGCACGACTGGCGCGACGGCGACGGCGACCCCGTGCCCGGCCGCACGTTCCCCGTGCTCACCGTGGTGGAACGCGACTACACCGCGGTCGCGGCCAAGCTCGCCGCCCTGGGGCCGCTGGTGGACAAGCTCGGCGTCACCACCAAGGGGTGGACGGCCGAGGTCGGCCCGGAGGTGGCGTGGCTCGCCGAGTCCAACGGCGTCGTGGCCGGCGGACCGGCGGCGGGCAGGCCCGCGTTGGACACCGACCGCAAGGCCGCCGACGCCGTGCTCGCCCTGTCCGGCACCACCAACGGCCGCGTCGCCGACGAGGGCTTCTCGGCCCTGGAGGATCGCGTCGGCGTGCCGCTGCGCCCCCTGGTGGAGCACCACCGGGCGCACCGCGTCACCTTCGCCGACACCCGCTCCCGCCCCGCGTCGGTGGTCACCAGCCCCGAGTGGTCCGGCGACGAGTCCGGCGGCCGCCGCTACGCGCCGTTCACCATCAACGTCGAACGGCTCAAGCCCTGGCACACGCTCACCGGCCGCCAGCACTTCTTCCTCGACCACGACTGGGTCGCCGAGCTGGGCGAGCAACTGCCGGTGTACCGGCCGCCGCTGGACATGCACCGCCTGTTCGGCGAACCACGCATCGGCCCCCACGGCCCCGAGGTCACCGTCCGGTACCTCACCCCGCACTCGAAGTGGTCCATCCACTCCGAGTACCAGGACAACCCGATCATGCAGACGCTCTCCCGCGGCGGCCCGGCGTTCTGGGTCAGCCCCGCCGACGCCGAGGCCATCGGCGTGCGGGACAACGACTGGGTCGAGGCCGTCAACCGCAACGGCGTCGTCGTCGGTCGGGCGATCGTGTCGCACCGGATGCCCACCGGCACCGTGTTCCTCTACCACGCGCAGGAGCGCACGGTGAACGTGCCCAAGAGCGAGACGACCGGCAAGCGCGGCGGCATCCACAACTCCCTGACCCGGCTCCAGATCAAGCCGACCCACCTGGTCGGCGGGTACGGGCAGCTCTCCTTCGCGCTCAACTACTACGGGCCGACCGGCAACCAGCGCGACGAGGTCACCGTGCTGCGCCGGCGCGCCCAGGAGGTGACGTACTGATGCGCGTCATGGCGCAGCTGGCCATGGTCATGAACCTGGACAAGTGCATCGGGTGCCACACCTGCTCGGTCACCTGCAAGCAGACGTGGACCAACCGCGAGGGCGTGGAGTACGCCTGGTTCAACAACGTCGAGACCAAGCCCGGCCAGGGCTACCCGCGCCGCCACGAGGACCAGGGCCGCTGGCGCGGCGGGTGGAAGCTGCGGCGCGGCAAGCTGGTGCCCGCCGCGGGCGGCCGGGTGCGCCGGCTGCTGTCGCTGTTCGCCAACCCCGACCTGCCGCACCTGGACGACTACTACCAGCCCTGGACCTACGACTACCGCACCCTCACCGACGCGCCGCTGGGCGACGACACCCCGGTCGCCCGGCCGGTGTCCGCGATCACCGGCGCGCCGGCCGCCGTCACCTGGGGCCCCAACTGGGACGACAGCCTGGGCGGCGCGCCCGAGCTGGCCCCCGCCGACCCGGTGGTGCAGCGGCTGGGCCGCGAGATCCGCTTCGACTACGAGCAGTCGTTCATGTTCTACCTGCCGCGGATCTGCGAGCACTGCCTCAACCCCACCTGCGTGGCGTCCTGCCCGTCCGGCGCGATGTACAAGCGCTCCGAGGACGGCATCGTGCTCGTGGACCAGGACCGGTGCCGGGGCTGGCGGATGTGCGTGTCCGGCTGCCCGTACAAGAAGGTGTACTTCAACCACAAGACCGGCAAGGCCGAGAAGTGCACGTTCTGCTACCCGCGGCTGGAGGTCGGCCTGCCGACCGTGTGCGCGGAGACCTGCGTCGGCCGGCTGCGCTACATCGGCGTGCTGCTCTACGACGCCGACCGGGTCGGCGCCGCCGCGAGCACCCCCGACGAGAAACGGCTCTACCAGGCGCAGCTCGACGTGTTCCTCGACCCGCACGACCCCGCCGTCGTGCGCGCCGCCGAGCAGTCGGGCATCGCCCACGAGTGGATCGCCGCGGCGCAGCGCTCCCCGGTGCACGAGCTGATCTGCCGCTACCGCGTCGCGTTGCCGCTGCACCCGGAGTACCGGACCATGCCGATGGTCTGGTACGTGCCGCCGCTGTCGCCGGTGGTCGACGCGCTCGCCGGCACCGGCTTCGACGGCGAGTCCGCGGACAACCTGTTCGGCGCGATCGACACCCTGCGCATCCCGCTCGACTACCTCGCCGAGCTGTTCACCGCGGGCGACCCCGAACCGGTGCGGATGGCGTTGCGCAGGCTCGCCGCCATGCGGGCGCACATGCGCTCGGTCAACCTCGGCGAGCCGACCGACCCGGCCGGGCCGCGCCGCGTCGGCATGGACGGCGACTCCGTCGAGTCGATGTACCGGCTGCTGGCCGTGGCCAAGTACGAGGACCGGTACGTGATCCCGACCGCCGCGGTCGGCCAGGCGCACGACCTGGAGGGCATCGCCACCACGTGCAGCCTGGACACCGACGGCGGCCCGGGCATGAGCGACCGGCGGACCGACCTGTTCGTCTGGCGCGACGGCGAACGCCCCGCCGGCCTGTTCCCGACCCTGGACCGGGAGCGGCCGTGAACGACGCGACCAGGGTGCGGCACCAGGTGGCGTCGTACTGCCTGCACTACCCGGACGACGTGCTGCGCGAGCGGATGCCGCTGCTGCGGGCGTGCCTGGCCGAGACGCCCGACCCCGGCCTGGCCGTGCTGCTCGACCACCTCGACCGCACCCCGCCCGTCGAGGCCGCCCGCCACTACGTCGAGGTGTTCGACACCAACGCCGACCGCAGCCTGCACCTGACCTGGTACACCGACGGCGACACCCGCCGGCGCGGCGGCTCGCTGGCCGCGCTCAAGCAGGAGTACCGCCGCCACGGCTACCTGCCCGCCGACGGCGAGCTGCCCGACTACCTGCCCGTGCTGCTGGAGTTCGCCGCCCTCACCGGCGAGCTGCGGCCGCTGGCCGGGTACCGGCCGGCGCTGGAACTGCTGCACCGCAACCTGCGCGACCTCGGCACGCCCTACGCCGCCGCCGTGGCGGCCGTGCTGGCCACCGTGCCGGTCCGCGAGGACGCCCGTCCCGTCGCCGCCGATCCGCCGGTCGAACGGGTCGGGCTCGAACCCGTCCTGCTCGGCTACCCGACCCGACCACCGGAGTCGACCCGATGACCCTCGACCTGCTGCTGTGGGCGGTGCTGCCCTACGTCACGATCACCGTGTTCGCGGGCGGCCTCGCGTGGCGCTACCGGCACGACCGGTTCGGCTGGACCACCCGCAGCTCCCAGCTCCACGAGTCCCGGCTGCTGCGGATCGCGAGCCCGCTGTTCCACTTCGGACTCCTGTTCGTGCTCGCGGGCCACGTCGGCGGCCTGCTCGTGCCCGCGTCGGTGACCCGGTGGCTCGGCGTGCACGACGAGCAGTACCACCTGGTGTCGCTCGTCGCGGGCGGCCTGGCCGGCGCGGCCGCCGTGCTCGGGCTCGGCGCCCTGCTGTACCGCCGGTGGCGCACACCGGCCGTGCGCGCGGCGACCGGCCGCGACGACCGGATCACCTTCCCGGTGCTGGCGGCGGTGCTGCTGCTGGGCATGGCCGCCACCGTGGTCACCAACGGCATGGGCGGCGGCTACGACTACCGCGAGACCGTCTCGCCGTGGGTGCGCGGCGTCCTGCTGCTGCACCCCGACCCCGGCCTGATGCACGACGTGCCGCTGCCGTACCGACTGCACGCGCTCGCCGCGATGGCGTTGTTCGCGCTGTGGCCGTTCAGCCGGCTCGTGCACGCGCTCAGCGTGCCGCTGCACTACCTGGTCCGCCCCTACATCGTCTACCGCAGCCGCGACGACCGCCTGGCCTCCCGCCCCGCGCCGCGCGGCTGGGGCGACCGGTGAACCGGGTCCTGCGGCCCGCCGCCGGAGCCCTGGTGTCCACCCTGGTGATGGCGGCCCTGGCCGTGCTCACCGGCCAACCCCTGCTGTTCCCGTCGCTCGGGCCCACCGCGTACCTGCTGTTCGCCACCCCGACCGCCCCGGCGGCCAGCCCGCGCAACACCGTGGTCGGCCACCTGATCGGCGTGCTGTCGGGCGCGGCGGGGCTGGCCGCGTTCGACCTGTGGCACGCGCCGCCGATCCTCGACCACCTGACCTGGCCGCGCGCCGGAGCCGCCGCGCTCGCCCTGACCTGCACGTGCGGCGGCATGGCCTGGACCCGCCTGCCGCACCCGCCGGCCGGGGCGACCACCCTGATCGTCGCCCTGGGCATGCTGCGCACACCGCTGCACCTGGCGGAGATCCTGCTCGGCGTCGTGCTCCTGCTCGCGGTGGCGGCCCTGGTCAACCGGCTGACCGGCGTGCCCTACCCGCTGTGGCGGCCACGCCCGCCGACCCCGGTCGGCCTCGACGCACCGGTCTCCCGCTGACCCCGGCGCCCGCCTCGCGCGGGCGCCGGTCGCCCTACATCCGCTCCGGCGCCGCGATCCCCAGCAGGCCCAGGCCGTGGCCGAGGGTGCGCGCGGTCAGCCGGCACAGCGCCACCCGGTTGCCGCGCACGGGCTCGTCGGCCTTGAGCACCGGGCACGACTCGTAGAACGCGGTGAACGCCCGCGCCAGGTCGTACAGGTAGCCGCAGAGCCGGTGCGGCTCCAGGGTGGCCGCGACCTCCGCGACGACCGCGCCGTACCCGTCCAGCGCCAGCGCCAACTCCCGTTCGGCCGGCTCCGGCGGCACGGTGCGGTCGACCGCCGCCCCGCCGTCGCCCGCGTTGCGCAGGATCGAGCTGATCCGGGCGTGCGCGTACTGCAGGTACACGCCGGTGTTGCCGGTGAACGACACCATCCGGTCGACGTCGAAGGAGTAGTCCTTCACCCGCGACGTCGACAGGTCGGCGTACTTGACCGCGGCGATGCCCGCCGACTCGGCGATCCGGTCCAGCTCGGCCGGGTCGAGGTCGGGGTTCTTCTCGGCCACGACCGCCCGCGCCCGCGCCACCGCGTCGTCGAGCAGGTCCATCAGCCGCACCGTGCCGCCCGACCGCGTCTTGAACGGCGTCCCGTCCGGACCCAGGATCGTGCCGTAGGCGGCGTGCTCGGCCGTCACGCCGTCGGTCAGCCACCCGGCCCGCCGCGCCGCCTCGAAGACCAGCCGGAAGTGCAGCGCCTGGCGCGAGTCCGTGACGTAGATCAGCCGGTTCGCCTTCAGCTCCCGCAGCCGGTAGCGGATCGTGGCCAGGTCCGTGGTGTCGTAGCCGTAGCCGCCGTCCCTCTTGCGCACCATCAGGGTGACCGGCCGGCCCTCCGGACCGGTCACCTCCGCCGAGTAGAAGACGAGCGCCCCGTCGCTCTCCACCGCGAGCCCGGCCTCGACCAGCTCCTCGACCGTGTCGGCCAGCATCGGGTTGTAGAAGGACTCGCCCACCGAGTCCTCCGGCGTGAGCAGCACGCCCAACCGGTCGTAGATCGCGCCGAACGCCCGCTCCGACTCCGCCACGATGTCCCGCCACACCGCGACCGTGGCCGGGTCGCCCGCCTGGAGCGCCACGACGCGCGCCCGGGACCGGTCGGCGAAGTCCGGGTCGGCGTCGAACTCGGCGCGCGCCGCCCGGTACAGGCCGTCCAACGCCGACACCGCCGAGTCGCCCGCGCCCAGCTCGTCGTGGTGCCACGCCGCGTCCGGGTGCTCGTCCAGGTACTGGATCAGCATCCCGAACTGCGTGCCGAAGTCGCCCAGGTGGTTCTGCCGCAGCACGTCCCCGCCAAGGAACCCGGCCACCCGGGCGAGGCTGTCGCCGATGATCGTCGTGCGCAGGTGCCCGACGTGCATCTCCTTGGCGATGTTGGGCGCGGAGTAGTCCACCACCACCCGCCGCCCCAGCTCGGGCACGCCCACCCCGAGCCGCTCGTCCGCCAGCCGGGCGGCGACCTGGCCCCAGACCGCGTCACCGGTCACCGTGACGTTGAGGAACCCCGGCCCCGACGGCTCCACCGCCGCGAGCACCCCGTCACCCTCGACGTCGAGGGCCGCCACCACCCGGGCGGCCAGGTCGCCCGGCCGGGCGCCGACGCGCTTGGCCAGCGCCAGCGGCGCGTTGCACTGGAAGTCGGCGCGCTCGGATCGTCGCACCACCGGGTCCGCGCCCGCCAGGTCCTCGCGGACCCGGCCGATCGCCTCCGACATCGTCGCGGCGATCCTCTCCAGCAGCGACGGCACCTCCCGGTGGTGGGCACTCACCTGAACACATCCTCCTTCGTCGGAGGGCGATTGTCCCAGGCGCCGGCGGCCCCGGTCGTGCCGGGGCGACCGTCAAGATCGTCCCGGTGGCCCCACCCGTCGGCGCACCGGCGGACCCGGTCAGCCCAGCTCGGCCAGTCGCCGCGCGGTCGGGCCGAGCGCGCCCAGCCACCCGGCCAGGTCGCCGTCCGGCGCGCCGAGGATGACCGTGTCGATGCCCAGGTCCGCGTAGGGGGACAGGGCTTCGACGAGCGCGTCGCCGCCGTCGGGGATGTCGCCCAGGTGCACGACGGTCTTGCGGATGTCGGCGAAGTCGCGGCCCTCGTCCTCGCAGTGGCGGCGCAGCACGTCCAGCTTGTGCGGCACCTCGTCCGGGCCCCGCAGGAGCAGGTTGCAGGCATCGGCGTAGCGGGCGACCAGCCGCAGCGTCTTCCGCTCGCCGTTGCCGCCGATCATGATCTCCGGGTGCGGCGTGCTCACCGGCGCGGGCACGCACAGGGTCTCGCCCAGGCGGTAGTGCCTGCCCTCGAACGGCCCGTCGTCCCGCGGGTCCCACATCTGCCGGCAGATCCGCAGCGCCTCCTCCAACCGCTCGAAGCGCTCGCCCAACGGCGGGAACGGCACGCCCAGCCCGACGTGCTCCCGCTCGTACCAGGCCGCGCCGATGCCCAGGGTCGCCCGGCCGCCCGACAGCACGTCGAGCGTGGTCACGACCTTGGCCAGCAGGCCGGGGTGGCGGTAGGTGACACCCGTGACGAGCGCGCCGAGCCGGACGGTCGAGGTGTGCGCGGCGAGGAACCCCAGCGTGGCGTAGCACTCCAGCATGGCGTCCTCGGCGCCGCCGTTGTGCTCCATCTGGAAGTAGTGGTCCATCACCGAGATCCAGCCGAGCCCGGACTCCTCGGCCGCCGCGCAGGCGTCGGCCAGGTCGGGCCCGAGCCGGGCCGGGGCCTGGTTGAACCGGGTGATGTGCACACCGAGTCGCACGTGGCGCTCCGTTCTGCCGCTCCGCCGTTGCCGGTCGGGACGCTAGCGGCTGGAGTGCGCTCCAGGTCAACGGAGCGGCGGGCCGGCGGAACGGCGGGTCGGCGGGAACCGGAGGTCGGGGGGAGCGGCGGGTCAGGGGAGGAGCACGACCTTGCCCGTGACCGTGCCCGACTCGGCCAGCCGCACCGCGTCCGCGACCCGTTCCAGCGGCACGCGCGCGGCCACCTGCGGGCGGAGGGAACCGTCGGCCAGCAGCGCGAGGACCGCGCCGAGGTCGTGGGCGAGGCGGGCGCGGAACCGCGCGGCGTTGCGCCGGCCGGCCCAGATGTTGAAGAACGTCGCGCCGCGCCCGTTGGGCAGGGCGTTCCACCACGCCAGGCGGACGAACAGCTTCAGCACCGGCCACCGCGCCGAGCCCCGGTGGTCGCGGGTGGACGCGGTGCCGTAGGCGACGAGCGTGCCGCGTGGGGCGAGCACCCGGTAGGAGTCGACGATGCCCGGCCCGCCGACGTGGTCGAACACCGCGTCCACCCCGCCCGGCGCGAGGGCGCGGACCGTCGCGGGCAGGTCGGCGTCGCGGTAGTCGACCGGGATCGCGCCGAGCGCGCGCACCGCGTCATGGTGGCGGGGCGACGCGGTGCCGATGACCCGGACGCCGGCCAGCCGGGCGAGCTGCACCAGGGTCGAGCCGACACCGCCGTTCGCGCCGTGCACCAGCACGGTCCCGCCCGCGGCGACCTTCGCC
Organism: Actinosynnema sp. NPDC059335; assembly: GCF_042752395.1. Lineage (NCBI taxonomy): Bacteria > Bacillati > Actinomycetota > Actinomycetes > Pseudonocardiales > Pseudonocardiaceae > Actinosynnema > Actinosynnema sp. NPDC059335. The sequence continues at coordinate 45,651 of NZ_JBHYXZ010000029.1, forward strand.
ACGTCGTGCAGCATCCGCCACGCGGTCAGCCCGTTAACCACGACCGCCTCCGCCTCCGCCGGGTCCACGCCGGCCGGCACCGGCACGAGGTCCGCCGCGTCCACCAGCGCGTGGCTCGTCCACCCGCCGACCTTGGTCAGCGCGGCGAACCGCCCGCCGACCAGCGCCGCGTCCACCCCGGGACCCACCTCGGCGACCGTGCCGACGAGGTCGTAGCCGGGCACGAACGGGAACGGCGGCTGGTCGTAGTACTTCGCGCGGCGCATCTGCTGCTCCGCGAACGACACCCCGGTCGCCTCGACCCGGACCAGGGCCTTCCCCGGTCCCGGCACGGGCCGCGGCCGGCGGCGCAGCTCGAAGCCGTCCGGCTCGACCTCGCCCGGTAGCACGACGTCGAGGACCTGGTCGGTGGACTGCTGGCTCATCACGCCTCCTCGTTCTATGAGTGGTTGGTCACTCACATTTGAGTGAAGCGCGTGAAACGGCGAGAAGTCAAGGCCGATCGGCGAAAGAGTGGTTGGTCACTCACATCCGGGAGGCGGGCGTGCGCGCGGCTCGGTCGCGCGACCGCCCCCCGGACTTGTGATCTTGGTTTCACCGGGCCCGCTCCGGGTACGCCAGCGGCACCAGCCGATCGGAGGACTGCCATGACGACCTCGACCGAACGCGTCGGCGCCCGCCGTCGCCCCGTCCAGGGCCTCTCGCTGTTCGTGGGCGTGGTGTTCCTGCTGGTGGGCATCCTGGGTTTCGTGCCGGGCGTGACGGGCGACCTCGGCGGGATCGGCTTCGCCGGCCCGCACTCCGAGGCGATGCTGTTCGGCGTCTTCCAGGTCTCCGTGCTGCACAACATCGTGCACCTGCTGTTCGGCGTGGCGGGGATCGCGGCCGCCGCGACCAGGGGAGCCGCCCGGGCGTTCCTGGTCGTCGGCGGGTTCGCCTACCTGCTGCTGTGGATCTACGGGTCGGTCGTGCACTCGATGGACCACGACGGCGGCGCGGCGAACTTCGTCCCGGTCAACCCGGCCGACAACCTGCTGCACCTGGGGCTCGGCGCCGGCATGGTCGTCCTGGCCGTGGTCGCCACCGTCGCGGAACGCGCGCAGGGCCGCTACCCGGGCCGCGAACAACGCGGTGCGTGACCGCCCGGCTGTCACCCGCCCGGACCGGGTCGCGTAAGTTCACCCGGCGAGGCGCTTGACTGGGAGGGCGTAGATGGCGAGTTCCGGAGGACGGCGGCAGTTCGGGCGGGTGGACCCGTTCTGCCTGTTCATGGTCCTGCCGCTGACGCTGATCGGGGGGATCCTGATCTGGGGTGGCCTGGCGTGGGTCGGCGTCGTCGTCATCATCGGCGCGGGGATCGTCGTGGTCGTCGACTCGTGGACCAACCGCCCGTTGCCGTTCGACGTGCCGGACGACGACTACGACTACGAGCCGCCCGCCTCCGGCCGGCGCGCGTACTGAAGGTCCCGCGAGGGACCGGTCCGCTGTGGGCTGATCCGCCCACAGCAGCACGGGCGGCCGACGGTGTCGGCCGGTCGGCATCGTCGGGGGCATGACGAACAACGAGAGGCAGCCGCTGTTCGACCACCGGCTGCGAGAGCGGTTCCTCGGTCAACGGGTGCTGGTGCTCGACGGTGGCCTCGACGACGACAACGGCACGGTGCTCGCCACCCAGATGCTGTCCCTCGCCGCCGAGGACCCCGGCAAGGACATCGCGCTGTGGATCCACTCGCCGGGCGGCTCGGTGCCCGCGATGCTGGCGATCCGGGACGTGATGCGGCTCGTGCCGTGCGACGTGAGCACGCTGGCGCTGGGGCTGGCGTGCAGCGCGGGCCAGTTCCTGCTGTCGGCGGGCACGCCGGGCAAGCGCTTCGCCCTGCCGCACGCCCGGGTCCTGATGCACCAGGGCTCGGCGGGCATCGCCGGGTCGGCGGTCGAGGTGCAGGTGCAGGCGGACGACCTGCGGCACACCCGGGACACCGTGCTGCGGCTCATCGCGGAGGACACCGGGCAGCCGCTCGAGCGGATCTTCGCCGACTCCCTGCACGACCGCTGGTTCACCGCCCGACAGGCGCTCGACTACGGCTTCATCGACCACATCGTCGGCGAGCTGGGCCAGGTGCTGCCGTTGCGCACGCGCGAACTGGGCCTCGGCCCGAGGACGGGGGCGCGCGCGTGAGCACCTACACCATCCCCAACGTCATCACCCGCAGCACGAACGGCGAGCGGGTCATGGACGTCTACTCGCACCTGCTGTCGGAGCGGATCGTCTACCTCGGCACCGCGATCGACTCCGGCGTGGCGAACGCGCTCATCGCCCAGCTGCTGCACCTGGAGGCGGACAACCCGGACCGGGAGATCAGCCTCTACATCAACAGCGAGGGCGGCGACCCGTCCGCGATGCTCGCGCTGTACGACACCATGCGCTACATCAAGGCGCCGGTGACGACGACGTGCGTCGGCCAGGCGGTCGCGGCCGGCGCGGTGCTGCTGGCCGCGGGGGAGGCCGGGCGCCGCTTCGTGCTGCCCCACACCAGGGTGGTGCTGCACCAGCCGGCGGCCCAGGGCCGCGGCGCCATCCCGGACCTGATCCTCCAGGCCGACGAGGTGGTGCGGGTGCGCAGCCAGCTGGAGGAGATCCTCTCCGCGCACACCGGCCGCGACATCGCGCAGCTGCGGCACGACACCGACCGGGACCGCGTGTTCGACGCGGCGGGCGCGGTCGCGTACGGCCTGGCGGACCACGTCCTCGACCACCGGGCCTGAGGAGGGGGACCTCAGGCGGCCAGGAGCACGGGTCCCGCGGGGCGGCGGCCGACCGCGGGACCCGTGCCGCGGCCGCGGCGGACGTGGCCGGCGATGCCGACGAGCAGGTCGGCCAGGTCGACGCCGAGCGCGCCGGTGACGGCGGCGATCATCTCGCTGGAGGGCTCCTTGCGCCCGCGTTCGATCTCGGAGAGGTACTGGGGCGAGATCCCGGCCCGCTCCGCGACGTCCACGAGGCGGCTCCCGCGCTCCTCCCTGGCCGCCCGCAGGCTCCGGCCCAGCGCCTCGCGCCACAGCGGGTCCGGCTCGCGCTCCGGCGCGGGGGCGTGCTTGTGGTGGAAGGGGAGGATGTCGGCCATACCGGTCATCCTGACGCCTGCCCGTCGCTGCGGGTCGGTGTTTCCGCTGCGGGCGAAAGACGGCGTTCCGCCGGTGGTTCCCGCCGCGGCGTGGGCGTTCCGGCGAGTCGCGGGGGACGCCGGCGCCCCCGGCCGCGGCCCACGACGCGGCCGCTCCGCTAGTCCCGGGGGAACGTCTCGGCGATCGCGTCGTCCAGCGACCCCGGCCCCGACGGCGGCACGAACAGCTCCCGCAGCAGCAGGACGTCGGCGTGCGCCGGGTCGATCCCGGCCTGCCTGCCCCGTGCCGCGTGCGCCAGGCCGGTGAGCCGCAACGCCGCCCGCGCCACCGCGCCCGGCACCCCGCGCACCGCGCGCGGGTGACCCGCGGCGGACGCGATCCGGCCGATCATGTCCCGCCACGTCAGGTTCTCGGTGGCCACCGCGAGGTCTTCCCCGGACGCCCGCTCCAGCACGTCGACCACGTGCCCGGCCACCTGCGCGGCCGACGTGGCGGCGCTGCCGCCGGGCGGCGCGAGCAGGGGCGACCGGGACCTGACCCACCGGTCCAGCGGTCCGGCCCAGTTCGGCAGCCGGTCGCCCGCCCGGCCGAACACGAACGGCAGCTCCAGCACCGCCACCGGCAGGTCCGGCCCGGCGGCCTCCCGGCCCGCCCGCGCCTGCTCGACCCGGCTGCGGATGTAGGGGTGGCGTTCGGCGAGCCGCCACTCGGGGTGCAGGCGGTGGAAGTGGGTGTAGTACGACCCCAGCACCGCGGCCCGGGTCAGCCCTTCCTCGCGCGCGGCGGTGAGCAGCCGCACGACCGGCGCGACGTTGCCGCGGTGGAACACCGGGTACGCCGGCTTGCCCGGCACCTCCCGGTCGTCCGCGCCCGCCGCGAACACCACGCCGTCGTGGCCCGCGAGCACCGCCCGGAAGTCCGCCTCCGCAGCCGTCGTCGCGTCGAGGACGTGGTCGACGCCGTCCCGCGCGGTCCGGGCGACGGAGGTCGCACCGTGCCCTCCCGCCCGCAGCCGTGCGACGACGTGCCGCCCGATCAACCCGCTCGCACCCACCACCAGAACGTCCACGGGCCGATCATGCCCGGTCGGCCGCCCGCAGCGTGAGCAGGGAGATCTCACTCGGCGCGAAGACCCGCAGCGGCGGACCCCAGAACCCGGCCCCGCGGCTGGTGTAGAGCCGGGTGCGCTCGCCGTGCCGGCTCAACCCCGCCAGCACCGGCTGCTGCAACCGCACCAGCAGGTGGAACGGCCAGATCTGGCCGCCGTGCGTGTGCCCGGACAGCTGGAGGTCGACCCCGGCCGCCACCGCCTTGCCGATCTCGCTCGGCTGGTGCGCCAGCAGCACCACCGGGTCGTCGGGGCGCGTGCCGGCCAACGCCGCGTCGAGGTCCGCGCCGTGCCCGGCCTCGCCCGAGTGCGCGCCGGTGACGTCGTCCACGCCCGCGAACACCAGCCGCGCGCCACCGCGCTCCAGCACCCGGTGCTGGTTGTGCAGGCTCGTCCAGCCCAGCTCGGCCATGTGGTCCAGCCACGCCTGCGCGTTGGAGATGTACTCATGGTTGCCCGACACGTAGAACCGGTGCCGCGCCCGTACGTCGCCCAGCGCGGCGGCCTGGCCGCGGCGTTGCGCCACCGTGCCGTCCGCGATGTCGCCGACGTGCACGACGACGTCCGGGTCGAGCGCGTTGACCGCCGCGACCGTGCCCTCGGACCACTTCGTGCGGTCGATCGCGCCGTAGTGGGTGTCCGCGAGCACCGCGACGGTGAGGCCGTCGAACGCCGGGTCCAGGCGGGGGAGCACCACGTCGGTCCGCTTCACCCGCGGCACCCGGCGGGCCTCCCGGGTGCCGTGCGCGACCAGCCCGACGCCGACCACGAGCAGCGCCACCGCGAGCAGCCGGGCGCGGAACGGGTTCTCCACGCCCGCGACCGCCAGCACCAGCCGCAGCACGTGGCCGATCAGGGTCCAGGCGAAGAACACCCAGGCGACGCCCAGCACGAGGTGCGCGACGCGGGACGCCCGGTCGGAGCGGCGGCGACCGTGGGCGCGGACCAGCAGCAACGGGAACGCCACCGACGTGGCGACGAAGAACGCCGTGCCGACGAGCTGCACCGGCCACGGCCACCGCGCGCCCGGCGTGAGCAGGCCCGTCCACGGCACCCAGAAGAGCAGCGCGGTCACGGTCAGCAACACCGTCGTGAAGATCACACGTCGCCGCGCGGACGGACGTGGCGGCGCGGTCGTGGTCGACATCGGATCTCCTCGGCGGCTTTACGAACCAGCGGGCTCTTATCGACGGTACCCGCGGCGCGGCCGGGCTCCAAGTTTGCCGCCGCGGCGAGCGGAAACCCCGGTCGCATGGCTGACGAGCACGAACGCGAGATCCACTCGCCCGAGGACTTCCCGGTCGAGACGCCCGAGGAGGACGAGCGCCTGGCGCGGACGCAGCGCACGATCGACGAGGCCAAGGCCGAGGCGGCCGACCTCGCCGAGGCCACCCCGGACCCGCTGCCCGACAGCGACCCGCCGGAGGGGTCCACCCCCGGGTCCTGACCGCCGCCGCGCGGTCCATAGTGGACTCACCCGAATGGCGGTTGAGAAGCCGAACGGCGGTATGGATAGTTCGATCTCCTGTTCAGCCGAACGCCGTTCGACTTGGGGGTAACGGGGCGTGGCACGTCCGACCCGCACCGTGGTGGACGACCCGCTCTCGTCACCGGGCCAGCCCGCGCTGCGCTGGATCACGTGGTTGACGGAGGGCTACTCCTGGATCACGTGCGTCGCCTTCGGGCTCCAGCTGTACTTCGTCGGCGTCGGACCCGGCCGCCTGGTGCTCGCCGCCCTGGTGCCCCTGATCGTGGCGTCGTGGTGGCTGCGGCCGAAGCGGGACAGCTGGCTCGTCGCGCTGGCGGAGTGCGCGATCGCCCACGGCGCGGTGTTCGTGCTGCCCAACCCGCAGCCCGTCATCGGCTTCCTGTTCGCGGTGACGGTGCGGCGGGCGCTGCGCGGGGACAGCGAGGCGTTCCCGCTGCGCGCGGTGCCGGCGCTGCTGGGGTACCTCACCGGCTTCGCGGTGTGGATCACGGTCACGCCGGTGGCCGTGACGGGTCCGCTCATCACGTCCGTCGTGATGCCGTTGGTGGGCCTGGCGGTCGCCGCGATGGCGTTGCACGAGACGACCCGCTCGGCGCGGTTGGTGGAGGACGCCCACCGCACCGTCGAGGCCGTGGTGCGGGCCAGCCCGGTGGGCCTGGTGCTGGTCGACGCCGAGGGCGCGCCCCGGCTGCACAACGACCGGGCGCGCGAGCTGCTGGCGTGGCCCGCGGCGGAGCCGGGACGCGTGCCGTGCCCGCACGGGCCGGACATCACCGACTGCGCGCGCGGCTGCCGCTCGGCCGACGAGGCGGTGGAGGTGCCCGTGACGCGCGCGGACGGGTCGACCGGGGTGCTGGCGGTGCACGCCGTGCCGGTCGAGCACGTCTCCGAGCGGCACACCCTGGTCACCGCGCTGGACGTGAGCAAGCGCCGTGAGCTGGAGGACGCGCTGCGCACCCGGGCCGAGCGGGACGAGCTGACCGGGCTCGCCGGGCGCGCCCACTTCCTGCACCTGGTGGACGAGGCGTTGCGGGCCGGCGAGGCGGTCGGTCTCCTGGTGATCGACCTCGACGGGTTCAAGGAGGTCAACGACGCCGAGGGCCACGAGGCGGGCGACTGGTACCTGGTGTCGGCGGCGGAGCGGATCAGCCGGGCCGTGGGACCGGTCGCCACCGGCGCGCGGCTGGGCGGCGACGAGTTCGCCGTGCTCGCCCCCGGCCACGACGTGCGCGAGTCGGCGCGGCTGGCCACCCGCATCCTGTCGGAGCTGGCCCGGCCGCTGGCCGGGCTGGGCCACGAGACCGTGATCCGGGCCAGCGTCGGCATCGCCGTGTCGTCCCCCGGGGTCGGCACGGCGGAGCTGCTGCGCGACGCGGACACCGCGATGTACGTGGCCAAGCGGGAGGGCGGCGGCCGGATCCGGCTGTTCCGGCCGGAGATGGGCGAGCGGGTGCTGGCCCGGCAGCGCGACAAGGCCGACCTGCGCACGGCCGTGACCGACGGGCAGCTGGTCCTGCACTACCAACCCATCGTGGACCTGGCGACGTCCACGACGGCGGGCGCGGAGGCGCTGGTGCGGTGGCAGCGGCCGGGGCACGGGCTGCTCGGGCCCGGCGAGTTCATCGAGCTGGCCGAGGAGACCGGGCTGATCGTGCCGCTGGGCAACAAGGTGCTGGCCGGCGCGTGCGAGCAGGCGATGCGGTGGCACCAGCAGGGCCGGGCGATCGGCGTGACGGTGAACGTGTCCACCCGGCAGCTGTCCGCGCCCGCGTTCCTGCCGTCGCTGGACCGGGTGCTGAAGACGACCGGCCTGCCGCCGCAGCGGCTGACCATCGAGGTGACGGAGTCGGTGTGGGCCGACGGCGCGGCGATGCGCGGGCTGATGGACGTGCGGGAGACCGGGGTGCGGGTCGCGCTGGACGACTTCGGCACGGGCTACTCGTCCCTGAGCTACCTCCAGCGCTACCCGTTCGACGTGGTCAAGATCGACCGCTCGTTCACCGCCGCCCTCTCCGACACCGGCCGCACCGCGGGCGTCGTGCGGTGCATCATCGACCTGGCCGACGTCCTGGGCGCGCACACCGTCGCCGAGGGCATCGAGACCCAGGCCCAGGCCGACTGGCTGCGCAACGCCGGCTGCGCCTACGCCCAGGGCTACCTCTTCGGCCGCCCCGCCCTGCCCGAGCACTGGCCCCCGACCTCGTGAGTCCAACGTTCACAACGCGAGAGTCCAACGCCCAGCGCGCGAGAGTCCAACGTTCGCAACGCGAGAGTCCGACGTTCACGCACCCTGAGTTGAACACTCGCGGACGCCTGTCGTGCCTACCGCTCGGGTACCGCGTTGGCGGATCCACGACGGCCGGTGCCCCGGTCAGGCGGCCTGGCGCTCGTGGACGGTCGCCCAGCGGGCCAACACCGCGCGCGACTCCTCGACGCCGAGCGCGAGCCTGTCGAGCCGGCGCAGCTTCTCCCGGTACGCCTCCACGATCGGGCGGTCGTCGTGGAACACGGTCGCGGCGTCGGTCTCCACGTACACCACCGGCGTGACCGGGTCCTCGAACGTCAACAGGGTCGCGGGCAGGCGCAGCGCCGGGTGCAGGGCACGCGTTCGGGGGACGACGCGGACGCGGGTGTCGTGCCAACCGGACACCAGGATCAGGTGCAACATCTGCTCGTGCATGACCTGCGGCGTGCCGACGGGCAGTTGCAGCGCGACCTCGTGCACGTAGAACGTGGACTCCGGTCGCCGCATTTGCCGTTGGCGGCGCATCCGGGCCTGAGCGGTCTCCGCGCTGCCGGTCAGAGCCAGGGCGTAGTCCTCGGTCTGCAACAGAGCCGGGACGACCACCGGCTCGTACGCGGTGACGGTGCGGGCGATCGACTCGTGCACCGACAACGCCACCAACTCGTCCGGCGCTCCGTCGTGCCGACGCAGGAAACTGCCGGTGTCCGACTCGGCCGCGACCGCGACGATCCGCTCACGGGTCGCCCTGTCCGTCCCGTACCGCCCCAACAACGTGGCGATGTCCACCACGCTCGTCCCACGACTGCCCGTCTCCAGCTTGGACAGCTTGCCCAACGACCACTCCATCGCCTCCGCCGTCTGGCCCGACGACATCCCCGTCCGCCGACGGGCAAGGCGCAACTCCGCCCCCAACTCCCGGCTGTGCGCACTGCTCGACCGGACGGGCGGCCGCTTCTCCTCGACGTTCACGATCTCCTCAATCACAGTGGTACGGCGCGATCGACAGGAGACACCAGCCTTCCCATGGGCAGGGAATCGGCAGGTGCAACACGACAGATTCTCCCGTCGTCAGACGGGTAGATCTTCGTGAAAGGGCAGCTCTAGGTAGTACCACAAGGCGTGGTACTACCCGATCGAACGAACACCACTACGTAGCGGTGACGCCGAGCCGCCGTGCGAGGCTCCTCAAGGTCGAGTCGTGATCGCGCCGTACCAACTCGGCGGCCACCTGCCGCGGCAGCGTCTGGTACTTGATCCACGCCGGAGCCATCTGCTCGACGGTGAGCAAGGCGTCGCGCGCCCGCTGAACCTGCCCCGTGTGCGCCAGTGCGAACGCCACGTCCGTCAGGTGCCGTGCTCGTGCCGCCAGCGGCAACGCGGCGTCCCGCGACATTTCCTCCGCCAACTCGACGGCCTGCCCGTATTCCTCGGTCACCACTGCCACGTCGACCCGCTGCATGGTCACCTGCGCAGGCCCGAAAGGGCTCTCGTAATCGGTCCGGTCCACGCCGTTTCGGTCGGCCATCACCGCTGCCTCGTCCAGCAGTTCGCGCGCCCGAATGCCGTTGCCGTCCCGACCCGCCGAGGTCGCCCCCGAGAGCAGTAGCGATCCGTACACCGACAGATGCCCGGGTGACACGCCCTGTCCGGGCTCGATCGCTTCCGCCGCCTTCACCGCCACCCGCTCAGCTTCGCCATAGCGCCCCTGCACCAACAGCTGCCAAGCCACAGAACCACGCAGCACCGCGTCCAGCAACGCGTCGGCCCCACCCCTCGCCGCGTCCAGGGCGTGTCGGATCGCCAACCATGCTGCCTCTTGCTGCCCAAGGTGAACCAACGAGCACGCCGCCAGCCAGTAGCCGCGGGCCAGTGATTCCGACGCACCGGCCTGGTCCTGCCTCGGTGCCGCGTGGGCGGTCGCCCGGAGCTGCAGCAGTGCGGACGGCAGAAGCGCGGTCAACATGTCGTAGCGGCCCGACCAGTACAGGCCCCACCCGTACTCCACCAGTCGGCGCGCCTCCCGGGTCTCGAGCGCATCGCCGTCGAGCACGGGTTCGCCGAGCAGGTCATCGACCGGGGTCAACGCCCGCCGGATGGCCATGACGCCGGTCTCCGGCGTGCCGGGGATGTTCGTGGTCTTGCCCAGCAACGTCCCCGGGTCGGTGTCGAGGGCGCGGGCAAGCCTGTGCAGGGTCGAGATCGACGCGGTGAGCCGTTGTTCCTGTTCGAGCGCCCGAACCAGGGAGAGGGACACACCGGACCGCTCCGCCAACTCCCGCTGGGTCATCGTGTCGCCGCGCAACCGCCTGATGCGGGCACCGATGGACGACTGGTCCACGAGGGCACCACCCATCTTCACTATGGATCCTTGCCGTCATCCAGCGATCCATCGTCGTCGATGAAGCTTTGACCAGCGTACTCCGAGCCCCCGGTGCCGATTCGATCATGGGCGTGCCGGAAGCGGCCCCGCCGACGGCACGGGACCCGGGCTCCACCGCCGGCTGCCGGGTGTCGAACGCTCGGGGTCCCGCGTTGAACGGATCGGGGTGCCTGAACGTAGAACCCGGTGGTCCTGGAGGTTCGACGCGCGGGACGCGGAGGTTCGACACGCGGGTCAGGGGGTGGTGGGCAGGGTGTTCCAGAACATCAGCTCGTAGGCGTGCAGCAGGTGGGCGGAGGGCAGGGCGGCGGTCGGGGTCCAGCCCGTGGCGAGGACTTCGTCCAGCGCGCGCAGGCCCAGGGCGTCCAACTCGGGCGCGGGTTCGGCGAAGAAGTCGAAGAACGCGCACCCGGCGTCGTCGAAACCGTAGTGCTCGCGCAGCGCGGTGGCGATCGTCGCGCAATAGCCGCCCCATTCCGCGAAGTTCGCCAGAATCACGAGGAGCGCGTCGTGCGGATTGCCGTCCAACGCCAGCCTGGCCACGTACGACGGATATGCCTGGCACCCCGGCAACGGCCGGTAGGCGGCCACGTCCTGCGGGGTCAGGCCGCACGCCGCGGCGAAATCGGACAGTTTGGCCAACGCCAGGCCCTCGCCGCCGGCGACCGCCGCGAAGAACTCCCGCTGCGCCGGCCCGGTCGACTGCGCGGCGAAGGTGAGGAACGCTCGCCAGTCGCTCCGCACGATCCGGTCCTCCTCGGCCGCCAGCGCCCGCAACGCGCCCATCGGAGCCCCTCCGGACGCGATCAGCGGCACCAGCCGGTTCGTCCCGCCCCCGGCCTGCACCTCCGCCCGCACGCGCGCCAGCAGGGCCTTCGCGTCCTCCGCCATCGTTCCCCCGTTCCACCGGCCCGGTCCGCCCGCCACGGGCGAATAGCCACTGTAGAGAACTTGCCGACTCCGCACACTTGCGGTTGGGTGATGAAGACTCGGCAACGGGGGATTGACGTGGCCCCTGTTTGCGGGTCTCATGACCCCGCCTTGTCGCACGTCAGCATCGCCTCAGTAGGGAGAGCCCGGTTTGCGTGTCGCCGGAGTCACCTCGGTCGAAAACCGCGGAATCCCGATCGGAAAACAACATCAGCCGTGGATGGGTTACCTGGCTATCGGCCTGGTGCTGGTCGTCGCCTACTACACCGTGCCGATCTTCGTGGGCACGATCCCGCTGCGGGTGGTCATTTACTGCGCGGTGAGCACGTCCGCCGCCCTCGCCCTGTGGTGGGGCGTGCGGCGCAACCGGCCCGACCCGGCCCGGCCGTGGATCGTGCTCGCGGTGTCGCAGCTCGTCGCCGCCCTGGCCGACACCACGTTCTACGCCTCCCACTACGTGCTGCGCGAGACGTCCTACCCGTCCGTCGCCGACATCTTCTACCTCGGCCACTACCCGCTCGTGGTCGTCGGCCTGCTCATGCTGATCCGGCAGCGCCGCGCCGAGCGCGACCTGCCCAGCCTGCTCGACGCGGCGTCGCTCACCGTGGTCGCGGGCCTGCTGTCGTGGGTGTTCGTGATCGGCCCGCAGACCCGCCTCGGCACGCCGCTGCTGGTCGAGGTGGTGTCGCTGGCCTACCCGGTGATGGACCTGGTGCTGCTGCTGGTGGCGCTGCGGCTGATGTTCGGCGACGGGCGGCGCGACCTGTCGTTCCACCTGCTCGTCTTCTGGCTGGCCGCGACCCTCACCGCGGACACGCTCTACGTGCTGCAACGCCTCGACGTGACCTACCAGGCGGGCAACTTCCTGGACGCGATCTGGCTGGTCGGCAACGTGGCGCTGGGCGCGTCCGCGCTGCACCCGTCGATGGCCCGGCTGGCGCAGGCGGTCGAGCCGCCCGCGCTGCGGCTGAGCTGGCCCCGGCTCGCGCTGCTCGCCGCGGGCGCGTTGATCGGACCGCTGGTGCTGCTCGTGCAGCACGCCCAGGGCGAGCGCCGGGACGTGCCGGTGATCGCGGCGGGCTGCGCGGTGCTGTTCGCGCTGACCGCGCTGCGCCTCGCGGGCCTGGTGGTGGACCAGCGCCGGATCGCCATCACCGACGGCCTCACCCGGCTGCGCAGCCGCCGCTACTTCGAGGCGTGCCTGGCCGACGAGGTGGCGCGGGCCAAGCGCGCCGGCAGCCCGCTCGGCGTGGTGCTGCTGGACGTGGACCGGTTCAAACCGATCAACGACCGGTACGGGCACCCGGCGGGCGACCGGGTGCTGGTCGAGGTCGCCAACCGGCTGCGCGCGGTCGCGGGGGAGGGCCGGGTCCTCGCCCGGTACGGCGGCGAGGAGTTCGCGCTGATCGCGACCGGGGCGGACGCGGAGAACCTGACCCGCCTCGCGGAACGGCTGCGGCACGGCGTGTCCCACCACCCGATCGCCGTGAGCGGCCGCCGTTCGGTGACGGTTACGCTCTCCGCCGGCACCGCCGCGCTCACGCCCGACCACGGCAGCGCGACCGCGTTGGTGTCCGCCGCCGACCGCGCGCTGTACCTGGCCAAGGACCTGGGCCGGGACCGGGCGGTCGCCGGTGGCACATCGCTCACCGAACACCGGGAGGACGTCGCGGTGGACTACCTGAACCAGGTCGCGGACCTGGTGGACCTGCGCGTGGCGAGCCCCGGTCGCAGCCTGGCGATCGCCGAGTGGGCGCGGACCGTCGCCGAGCACCTCAAGCGCGGCCCGGCCGAGGTCCGCAACGCCCACCGCGCCGGCCGGCTGCTCGACGTGGGCATGATCGTGCTGCCCGACGACCTGCTCACCGAGTCCGGCCCGCTCACCGACCAGCAGTGGCACCTGCTGCACGAGCACCCCGACAGCGGGGCCCGGATGGTGAGCGTGCTGCCCGACCACGGCGAGGTCGCCGAGGTGATCCGCCAGCACCACGAGCGGTGGGACGGCGCGGGCTACCCGAACGGCCTGACCCGCGACTCCATCCGGATCGAGGCGCGGATCCTGTCCGTGTGCGACGCGTGGGCCGCGATGCGCGCCGACCGGCCGCACCGGCGGGCGCTCACGCACGAGCAGGCCGTGCGCGAGCTGCGGGCGGGCCGCGGCGCGCGGTTCGACCCGGCGCTCGTGGACGTGTTCCTGGAGCTGCTGGAGGCCGGTGTCGTCGGCGACCTGACCGCCGGACCCGCCGCCGCGGTGTCGCGTGAGGACAGCCGCCTATCCTGAGGCCATGTCGCGCCGCGCCCTGATCACGATGACGACCGACGAGGTGCGCGCGTTCCTGGAGGAGCGGCGCGTCGTCACGGTGGCCACGATCGGGCCGAACGGCAGGCCGCACCTCGTGCCGCTGTGGTACGTGGTGGAGGACGGCGAACCGGTCGGCTGGACGTACCGGGCGTCGCAGAAGGTGGCGAACCTGCGTCGCAGGCCCGAGGCGACGTTGCAGTTCGAGGCGGGGGAGACCTACGACCGGCTGCGCGGCGTGGTCATGGAGTGCGACGTGCGGCTGGTCGAGGAGCCGGCCGAGGTCGCCCGCATCGGCGCGGCGGTGGCGGCCCGGTACTCCGGCCACAGCGGTCCGGAGCTGGACGCGTTCGTGGCCGCGCAGGCGGCGAAGCGGGTGGGGCTGCGGTTCGCGCCGACCTCGGTCGTGTCCTGGGACCACCGCAAGCTGAGCGGCGCCTACTGACCGCAACCGAACGCAAGCCGCAGCAAGCGGATTGCGACGCCACGTCGTCCCGCGCGGCGACGATCCCCTGAACGTGCTGGCCATGTCCGTTGTCGGCGTGGTGAAACCGCTGCATGCAAGCTGGCGCCAACTCAGTCGTGTTTTTGCGTGAACTCGTAGACATCTTGCGGCGACTCGTCCGGGCTGCTTATGGTGTGCGCCACGCCACACCCCCGAGACTTCCCTGCCGCAGTTCGAGGTCCCGTCCAACGAAGGGCTGAACCCATGCGAGTCGACCCCACCCACCGGCGTCCCCTGGCGCTCGGCGCGGCGGCGGTGGCCACGTCCCTGCTCACCGCGATCACCGTCGCCGCCGCACCCGGCGAGGTCGCCGCCCAGGTCGCGGCCGCCGCCGCCACGTCGCCGTTCGACGTCCCCGGCCGGGGCGCGGACGTGCCGTTCGTCGAGCACGAGGCCGAGACCGCCGCCACGAACGGCACCCGGATCGGCCCCGGCCGCCGCCAGGGCACGCTGGAGGGCGAGGCGTCCGGCCGCCGCGCCGTGACGCTGTCCGGACAGGGCAAGTACGTCGAGTTCACCCTGACCGAGCCCGCCAACTCCATCGACGTCCGGTACAGCATCCCGGACGGCAACGGCGGCGCGGGCATCACCGCGCCGCTCTCGCTCTACCTCGACGGCGCCAAGACCGGCAGCCTCACGATGACCTCGAAGTACGCTTGGCGCTACGGCGGCTACCCCTATGCCAACGACCCGAACCAGGGCAGGCCGCACCACCTCTACGACTCCACCCGCGCCCTGTTCCCCCGCACGCTCGCCGCCGGCGCGAAGGTCAGGCTCCAGATCGACGCCGGCGACACCGCGCCGTCCTACACCATCGACCTGGCCGACTTCGAGCTGGTCGCGCCGCCGGCCGGGCGGCCCGCGAACTCCGTCTCCGTCACCGAGCACGGCGCCACCCCGAACGACGGCACGAACGACAGCGCCGCCTTCGACGCCGCCGTCGCCGCCGCGAGGGCGTCCGGCCGCGAGGTGTGGATCCCGGCCGGGCGGTTCATCGTCACCAAGCACATCACCGTCGACCAGGTCACCGTCCGCGGCGCGGGCCACTGGCACAGCGTGGTCACCGGCGACCGGGTCGGCTTCTACGGCCTCGGCGAGCCGTCGAGCTGCGGCCAGGGCGGCAACAGCGGTGTGAGCACGCGCGTCGGCCTGCACGACTTCGCGATCATCGGCGAGGTCACCAACCGCGTGGACTGCGACCAGACCAACGCCATCGGCGGCGCGCTGGGCGGCGGGTCGGTGATCTCCGGCATGTTCCTCCAGCACACCAAGGTCGGCCTGTGGCTGGACGGCCCGTTCAGCGGGCTGACCATCCGGAACAACAAGGTCGTCGACCAGCTCGCCGACGGCATGAACCTGCACCGCGGCATCAGCGACGTGCTCATCGAGCACAACCTGTTCCGCAACATCAGCGACGACGGCATCGCGTTCTGGTCCGAGCAGCAGGCCGACCACGGCAACACGATCCGCCGCAACACGGTGGTCGTGCCGATGAAGGCCAACGGCATCGCGATCTACGGCGGCCGGGACAACGTGGTCACCGAGAACGTCGTGGCCGACACCCAGGACCAGGGCGGCGGCATCCACGTCGGCAACCGCTTCTCCTCGGTGCCCCTGTCCGGCACGACCACCCTGTCGAAGAACACCACGCTGCGCGCGGGCGTGCTCGACTCGAACTGGCAGTTCGGCGTGGGCGCGCTGTGGTTCGACGCCCGCGACGGCGCGATGAACGGCCGGATCGACGTCACCGACACCGACCTGATCGACAGCAACTACGAGGCCATCCAGTTCATCAGCGGCACGATCACCAACGTCCACTTCAACGGCGTGCGCATCAACGGCGCGGGCACGTTCGGCATCCAGCTCCAGTCGCCGGGCTCGGCGTCGTTCACCAACGTCACCGCCACCGGCCTCGGCCGGGCGGGCGTCTACAGCTGCCTGGGCGAGAACGCGTTCCAGATCACCAGGGGCGCGGGCAACTCCGGCTGGGACGGCCCGGCCTACTGCGGCCCGTGGCCGGACCCGATCTACACCGACCCCACCACGCCGCCGACCAGCACCACGACCACGACGACCACCACCACGACGACCACGACCGTCCCGCCGGGCGGCAACCTGGCCAGGGGCAAGGCGGTCAGCGCGTCCACCGCCAACGGCGGGTTCCCCGCGGGCAACGCCGTGGACGGCGACGCGAACACCTACTGGGAGAGCGCGAACAACCAGTTCCCGCAGGCGTTGACCGTCGACCTGGGACGGGCCGAGGCGGTCGGCCGCCTGGTGCTCAAGCTGCCGCCGCCCTCCGCGTGGGAGGCCCGCACCCAGACGGTGAGCGTGTCGGGCAGCACGGACGGCGGCAGCTTCACGCAGGTCGTCGCGCCCACCGCGGTCCGGTTCGACCCCGCGACCGGCAACCAGGCCGGCATCCCGGTGTCGGGCGCCCACCGCCACCTGCGGCTGACGTTCACCGGCAACACCGCCTGGCCCGCCGCCCAGCTCGCCGAACTGGAGGTCTACGCCGGCACCCCGACCACCACGACCACGACCACGACCGCGCCGCCGACCGGCAACGTGGCGCGGGGCAAGCCCGTCCAGGCCGCCGCGAACGGCGGGTTCCCCGGCGGCAACGCGGTGGACGGTGACGCGAACACCTACTGGGAGAGCCCGAACAACGCGTTCCCGCAGGTGTTCACGGTGGACCTGGGCAGCCGGGTCGCGGTGAACCGGATCGTGCTCAAGCTCCCGCCCGCCGCCGCGTGGGCCGCCCGCACGCAGACGCTGAGCGTGTCCGGCAGCACCGACGGCTCCGGCTACACCGCGCTGGTCGGCTCGGCCGGGTACCGGTTCGACCCGGCGTCGGGCAACCAGGTGAGCATCCCGGTCGCGGCGGACCACCGCTACCTGCGGTTGACGTTCACCGGCAACACCGGCTGGCCCGCCGCCCAGCTCGGCGAGTTCGAGGCGTACGCGGGCTGACGCCTCGACCGGGGGTGGTCCTCGGGCAACGGCGCCGGAAGACCACCCCCGCGCCAGGTCGCGCACGCCTGCCGTTCACCCGGCCCACCTACCGTTCCGCGCACCGCGCGTCCCCACCGGGCGCGCCACGGCAGAACGGAACACCCATGAGGAGACCGCTGGTCCTCGGTCTGTCCGCGCTCGTCCTGGCGGCGGTCGCGGCGCCCGGCTCGGCCGCGCCCGCCGACCGCCACGACTTCGGCCGCGCCACCCTGACCGGGTTCGCCCGGCTGCCGGCCGTGACGTTCGTGCCGGGCACCGAGCCGTCCGGCGCGGCGCTGGGCACGACACCCGTCAACGGCGTCGTGCCGCCGTTCGCCGACCAGCCGGTGCAGGGCTTCAGCGGTGTGCTGCGCAACGCGGACGGCACGTTCGACGTGCTGTCGGACAACGGCTACGGCGCCAAGGCCAACAGCGCCGACTTCACCCTGCGCGTGCACCGGATCGGCCCCGACTTCGCCACCGGCGCGGTGGACGTGCTCGGCGGCCTCGCGCTGACCGACCCGAACGGGCACGTGCCGTTCCCGCTCACCCGGCCCGACCGGGTGCTGACCGGCGCGGACTTCGACGTGGAGTCGATCGTCCGCACGGCCGACGGCGGCTACTGGATCGGCGACGAGTTCGGCCCCTACCTGCTGCGCTTCGACCGCGCGGGCCGGCTGCAGGCCCCGCCCGTGCCGCTGCCGGGCGTCTTCGCGCCGGAGAACCCGGCGGGCACGCCGAACCTCGGCGGCAGCAAGGGCTACGAGGGCGTGGCGCTGTCCGCCGACGGCCGCACGCTGGACGCGCTGCTGGAGGGCACGGTCGCCGGCGACGAGCCGGGCACGCTGCGGCTCAACGAGTTCGACCCGGCGCGCGGCCGGTACACCGGCACGCGGTGGACCTACCGGCTCGACCGGCCGGAGCACGCGATCGGCGACGCCGTCACGGTGGACCGCAACCGGCTGCTGGTGATCGAGCGCGACGGCGCGCAGGGCGCGGACGCCCGCGTCAAGAAGGTCTACCTGGCCGACAAGCGGGACCGCGACCACGACGGCGAGCTGGACAAGACGCTGGTGGCCGACCTGCTCGACATCGCCGACCCGCGCCGCCTGAGCGGTGGCGGCACGACCTTCACCTTCCCGTTCACCACGATCGAGGACCTGGTGATCCTGGACGACCGCACGATCGGCGCGCTCAACGACAACAACTTCCCGTCCTCCTCGGGCCGCACTCCGGGCAAGCCGGACGACAACGAGTTCATCACCCTGCGCCTGGGCGGCGACCTCGACGCCGACCCGCGCGTCCTGCGCCGCCGCTGACGCGCCCCGGTCCGCCCGGACCGACCGGGTTCGGGCGGACCGGCGCGGCACCGAACTCGACCGGTCGACAACGCCCACGCCTTCAGTACAGTCGGTGCCGGAGAGATCACCACCGGAGGACCGCCATGAAGAAGAACATCACCTGCCCCTGCGGCGAGCACATCACCGGCCAGGACGAGGACGACCTGGTCGCCAAGACGCAGCAGCACCTGAAGGAGAACCACCCGGGCCACGACTACTCGCGCGACGAGATCCTGTTCATGGCGTACTGAGCGGCGGGTGGGGCTCACCCGTCCCGTTCGGGTGCAGCCCGACCAGCAGCAGGGCGTCGAGGAGGCGGAGCCAGTCGGCCTCGGCGAGGTCGCGGCCGGTCAGGTCCGCCACGCGGGCCAGCACGTCCAGCAGGCGACCGGCGACCGCCGCCTCGTCCCGACCCGTCGCCGCGCCCAGCGCGCGGACGTCGCGGCGGAACCTCTCGGTGCGGCTGAGGCGGACCAGGGCGGCGGGCGGATCGGCCCGCGCCGGGGGTTCGTCCTCGCCCAACCCGATGGCCAGGTGGCCGCCCAGCGCCCCCGCCAGCCGGGCCAGCGCGTCGACGGTCGGGTTGCCGCGGCCGTTCTCCAGGTTCGCCACGTACGGCACCGAGAGGCCCGCGTCGGCCGCGACGGCGGCCACGGTCCGCCCGCTCGCGGCGCGCAGCGCCCGGAGCCGGGGTCCCAGGTCGTGTCCCACGGCCGCAATCTTGTCAGAACACCATCCCCCGTGACTATCTTGTAGAGATAGTCACCGGGGGGTCGTGTGCTGAGCGCGCTGCGGGTGGGGGACTTCCGGCTGCTGTGGGCGGCCCGGACGATCAGCGTGCTCGGCACCTGGCTGCTCGTGGTGGCCGTGCCCGCGCACGTCTTCGGCCTGACCGGCTCGGTGATGGCGGCGGGCGCGGCGCTGGCCGCGGAGTTCCTGCCCGCGGTGCTGTTCGGGCCGGTGGCCGGGGTGCTGGCCGACCGGTGGGACCGGCGGCGGCTGATGGTCGCGGCGGACGTCCTGCGGGCCGTCGCCGTCGCGTCGCTGCTGCTCGCCCGCGACCCCGGCGACCTCTGGCTGGTCTACGTCGCGCTGCTCGCCGAGAGCGCCGGGACGGTGGTGTTCCGGCCGGCCGCCCAGGCGCACACGCCCGTCGTCGTCGGCACCGGGACGGCGTTGAGCGGCGCGAACGCGCTCAACTCGCTCACCGACGGCGTCGCCAGGCTCGTCGGCGCACCGCTGGGCGGCGCGTTGCTCGGCCTGGTCGGGTTCCAGGTCCTGGTGCTGGCCGACGTCGTCAGCTACCTGCTCTCGGCCGTGCTCGTGGCGCTGACGTCCCGACGCCCCCGCGAGGCCGGGGCACGCGGTGAGGGGCGGGCGTGGGCCGAAGGGGTCGCCTTCCTGCGATCGGATCGGACGGCCTCGGCGCTGCTCGTGATCAGCTCCGTCTTCCTGGCCGCGAACGCCTCGCTGAGCGCGCTGCTGGTCCCGTTCGGCATGACCACGCTCGGCGGCACGGGACCGGTCGGCCTCGTGATGTCCGGGCTGGGCGTCGGGTTCCTGCTGGGCGCGCCCGTGACCCGCGTCCTGGTCGACCGGGTACGGGTGGGTCCGCTGCTGGCGGGCGCGCTCGTCGTGACCGCGGCGGGGTTCGCGCTGCTGTTCGGCTCGCGGTCGTTGACCTCGGCGCTGCCGGCCGCCGGGCTCATCGGGCTCGCGGGTTCGGCCGTGCTCGTCGTCACGCAGACCGCGCTGCAACGCGTCACGCCCACCGTGGTGCTGGGGCGGGTCGGCGCGGTCCTGGTCACCGGAGAGGCGGTGGCGACGGTCGCCGGCGCGGTGGCGGGACCGGCGCTGGCCGAGCTGACCTCGACGCGCACCGCCGCGTACGTCGCGTGCGCCGTCACGGTCGCCGCCGCGGCTCACGCACGGGGCCACACCTGACCGTCCCCCGGGACGGGCGGCAGCGGTCACCCACCCGCGCGACCGATCATCATCCTTCGTTCACCAACCGTTCGCCCGGTGATCGCCGCTCCGCGCGTCAAACGAGTCGTGCGGCGACGAGGATCGCCGACGAGCACGGGGGTGAGCGGGTCCAGTGAAACGCCGGTTGTCCATCGGCCTGGCCGCGGTGTTGGCGGTCGCGGTCGTCGCGGTGGTCGTGTGGGGGCGTCCGGATGACGCGGAAGGCGGGGCGCGGGGTGGGCTGACCACCGTGCGCGGCGTCATCGGGTCGGAGAAGCTGGCCTTCTTCAGCGACCCGCGGGTGGTGGACGCGTTCGCGCGGCACGGCCTGGAGGTCCAGGTCGACACGGCCGGCTCGCGCCAGATCGCCACCTCCGTCGACCTGGGCAGGTACGAGTTCGCGTTCCCGTCGTCCTCGCCCGCCGCGCAGCGGATCCAGCGCGACCGCCGGACGACCGCCGCGCACACGCCGTTCCAGTCGCCGATGGCCGTGGCGACGTTCGAGCCGATCGTGCGGCTGCTGGAAGCGGCCGGTGTCGTGACCAAGGGCGCGGGCGACTACCAGGTGCTCGACGTGGCGAAGTACCTGGAGCTGACCGGGGCCGGCACCCGCTGGGACCAGCTCCCCGGCAACACCGCCTACCCGGCGCGCAAGAACGTCCTCGTCACCACCACCAACCCCGGCGAGTCGAACTCCGCCGCCATGTACCTGTCGGTCGTGTCGTTCGTCGCCAACGGCAACACCGTGGTCGCCACGCCCGAGCAGGAGGCGGCCGTGCTGCCCCGGGTCGCCCGGCTGTTCCGCGACCAGGGCTACACCCAGAACAGCACCGAGGGCCCGTTCGAGGACTACCTCGCGGCCGGCATGGGCAAGACGCCGCTGGCGCTGATCTACGAATCCCAGTACCTCGACCGGGTGATGCGCGGCGACGGGTCGATCCGCCCGGACATGCGCCTGCTCTACCTCGCGCCGACCGTCTACTCCAAGCACACGCTCGTGCCGCTGTCCGACCGCGGCGACCGGGTCGGCCGGCTGTTGAGCACCGACCCCGAGCTGGCGAAGCTCGCCGCCACGTTCGGCTTCCGCACCTCCGACCCGCGGGTGTTCGCCGAGGTGGTGGGGGACAAGGCCCCCGCCGAGCTGGTCGACGCCGTCGAGCCGCCGTCGTTCGAGACGCTGGAACGCCTGCTCGACGCGGTCGTCGCCTGATGGACGAGTTCACCCTCGCCCCGCCCGAGCCCGTGACCCCGGTCCCGGTCGAACGCGCGGCCGGCCTCATCGCGCTGGGCGACGACGCGCGGGCGGACGTCGACCGCCGCGCCGAGCTGTTCACCGAACGCCTCCGGGCGCTGGACGTGCGGTCGCCCGAGTTCACCGACGCGCTGGACGACGTGCTCGCGGTCGGCGAAGCGGACATGCGCGCCGCCGCGGGCGTGGCGGGCGCGATGCTGGACCGCTCCGCGCGGGCGGCGCGCGACGACTCACCACAGGTCCGCGTCACCGCGTCGCTGTCGGACCTGCGCCGCACCGTGGCCGCGCTGGACCCCGCCAAGCTGCCGATCACCGGCCGCAAGCTGCTCCGGGTGTTCCCCGCCGCGCACGCCGCCAAGAAGGCGCTCGACCGCTACCGCGCCGCCGGCGAACCGGTGAACGCGCTGGTGCTGGAGCTGCGCGAGCGGCAGGACGTGCTGCGTCGCGACAACGCCGCCATCAAGGGCGAGCGCGAGCGGCTGTGGCGGGCGATGGGCCGGCTGGCCGAGGCCGCCGCGTTCGCCGAGGCCGTGGACGCGGCGATCGACCGGCAGGCCGACGTGCTGGACCTGACCGACCCGGCCCGCGCGCGGGCGCTGCGCGCGGACGTGCTGCACCCCATCCGCCAACGCCACCAGGACCTGCTGACGCAGCTCGCCGTGAGCGCGCAGGGCTACCTGGCGCTCGACCTGGTGCGGCGCACCAACGACGAGCTGATCCGGGGCGTGGAACGCGCGGTGACCACGACCGTGGCCGCGCTGCGGATCGCGCTGCTGGTGAGCGGCGCGCTGGCGAGCCAACGGGACGTGCTGGACGAGGTCGCCGCGCTGCGCGCCACCACGGACGGCCTGATCCGCGCCAACACCGAGCTGCTCGACCTGCACAGCGCCGAGATCCGGCGGGCGGACGGCGACCCGGCCGTCGCCGTGGCGACGATCCGCGCGTCGTTCGACCGGATCTACGCGGCGATCGACGCCGTGGACGGCTACCGGGCGGAGGCGGTGCGCGCGATGGCCGTCACGGTCGAGTCGCTGTCGGGGGAGATCCGCCGCGCCGAGGAGCACCTGCGCCGATCGCACGACGCGGCGGCGGCCGAGGGGGACCGATGAGAACAGCGTTCGTGCTCGCCGCGGTGCTGCTGGCCACCGCCTGCACCGGCAGCGCCGAACCGGAGCCGGACCCGTCGCGGCCCGCGGGCCCGGCGCGTCCCGGCGTGCTGCGGGTGCTCGCGGGCAGCGAGCTGACCGACCTGCGACCCGTGCTCGACGCGGCGGCCCGGGCCACCGGCGTGACGGTCGAGTTCACCTTCACCGGCACGCTCGAAGGCGCCGAGGCGCTGGCCAACGGTGACGTGGACGGCAAGTACGACGCCGTCTGGTTCTCCTCCAACCGCTACCCGGCGGGTATCCCGGAGGCCGCGCGCCGGCTCGGCAACCAGGTCAAGGTCATGAGTTCGCCCGTCGTGCTCGGCCTCTCGACGTCCGCGGCGCGGCGGTTGGGGTGGGCGGACCGGCGGGTCGGCTGGGGCGAGATCGCCGAGCAGGCGGGGCGCAAGGCGTTCGGCTACGGCATGACCGACCCGTCGGCGTCCAACTCCGGCTTCTCCGCCCTGGTCGCGGTGGCGTCGGCGCTGGCGGGCGCGGGCAACGCCGTGGACGCGGGCCAGATCGCCGCCGTGACGCCGCGGCTCAAGGACTTCTTCGGCGCGCAGGCGTTGTCCGCCGGGTCGTCCGGCTGGCTGTCCGAGGCATACCAGCGCCGCGCCACCGGCCAGGACCCCGGCGCGCGGGTGGACGGGCTGATCAACTACGAGTCCGTGCTGCTGTCCCTGAACGCCGCCGGCACCCTGCCCGAACCGCTCACGCTGGTCTACCCGGACGACGGCGTGGTCACCGCGGACTACCCGCTGACGCTGCTCGCCGACGCCGGCGACGACGCCCGTGACGCGCACCGACGCCTCACCGACCACCTGCGCACGCCGGACGTGCAGCGCGAGATCATGCGGAGCACGCACCGGCGGCCGGTCGTGCCCGGCGTCCAGCTCGACGCCGCGTTCGCCGTGCGGGACCTGGTGGAGCTGCCGTTCCCGGCGGCCCGCGAGTCGGTCGACGCGCTGCTCTCGGCCTACTTCGACCGGCTGCGGCGGCCGTCGCGGACGCTGTACGTGCTGGACACGTCCGGCTCGATGGCGGGGGAGCGGATCGCGGCGCTGCGGTCCGCGCTGATCGGCCTGACCGGCGCGGACGACTCGCTCACCGGCCGCTTCCGCCGGTTCCGCAGCCGGGAGGAGGTCACGCTGCTCCCGTTCGACACCACGCCGGGCACGCCCACCACGTTCTCGCTGCCCGAGGGCGACCCGCGCGCGGAACTGGCGCGGATCAAGGCGTTCGCCGAAGGGCTGCGGGAGGGCGGCGGCACCGCCATCTACGACAGCCTGTCCCGCGCCTACGAGGTGATGGAGCCGCTGGTCGCGGCCGACCCGGACCGGTTCACGTCGATCGTGCTGATGACCGACGGCGAGAACGCCAACGGGTCGGACCTGGCCGGGTTCCGGGCCGCGTTCGCCTCGGCGCCCGCGTCGGTGCGGCAGGTGCCGGTGTTCACCGTGCTGTTCGGCGAGGGCAGCAGCGCGGAGCTGGGCCAGGTGGCGACGATGACCGGCGGGCGGGTGTTCGACGCGCGCGACACCGGGTTGGGCGAGGTGTTCCAGGAGATCCGCGGCTACCAATGATCCGGTACCTGGGCTCGACCAAGAACCTCGTCGGCTGCGTCGGCGGGCTCGTCGGCGTGCTGCTGCACCTCACCGGGGTCGTCGACGCGCTGTGGCCGCTGGTGGTCGCCGGGCTGTACGGGGTGGGCGCGCTGCTCGCGCCGCCGGAGAAGGTGCGGTTGGTGCCGGGGGACGTGGTCACCGAGACCGGTCGGCTGCGCGCGGACCTCGACGGGCTGGTGCGCGAGGTGACCGCGCAGGCGTCCCGGGTGCCGGAGCCCGCCGTGGCCGCCGTGCGCCGGATCGGCGCGGTGCTCGACGACCTCCTCGCGCGGCACGACGCGCTGGCCGCCAACCCCGACCTGCGGCACACCGTGGTGCGGCTGGCGCGCACCGACCTGCCGCTGTCCGTGCAGACGTACCTGAACCTGCCGTGGTGGTTCGCGGTGCGGCAGCGGGCGGGCGGGGAGCCGAGCCCGGGGGAGGAGCTGGTGACCCAGCTGGGGCTGCTGGAGGCGGAGGCGCACCGGCTGGCCGAGCGCGTCTACGCGGCCGACGTGGACCGGCAGGCCGACCACACCCGCTACCTGCGCGACCGGGACGCCGGCGACCAACCCTGACCCGCGCGTCGAACGCCCGGGTCCCGTGTGTCGAACGCCCGGGTCCCGTGTGTCGAACGCCCGGGTCCCGTGTGTCGAACGCCCGGGTCCCGTGTGTCGAACGCCCGGGTACCGCGTGTCGAACGCCCGGGTACCGCGAGTTCCTCGTCCACGACGCACGTCGGGGGAGAGGGATTGGGGGTCGGCGCGGCGGTCGCCTCTCGGCGAGTGGCTCGACGCGGCTCCAGCCGAACGGTATTCCGCGAAGGCGCTAGGTGAGGCCCGGGGACACGGACCGCACCGACCGAGTGTTCCAACGGCGCGTCGGTGGCCGGTGTTCCCACTTTCGAGTGGCGTGCGTCTCACTCGAAAGTGTTCTTGGCACTATCGCTTCAGTGTTGACCGAAGAAAATTCACGAACGGCCACGACGGTGCGGAACGTGGTAATCGGTCCCCGCCCGGGCTCCGAGACCCTGGCGGGGACCGATCGCTCGCGGCGACGCGGTCAGGCGTGCGTCGTGATCACTTCGCGCAGGCCGGCAGGTGCGGGTGGCGCTCGCCGCGCTTCACCGACTCCTTGGCCAGCGTGCACTGGAGGGCGTCGTAGGCGGGCTTGCGGGTGAAGTCGTCCCACATGACCGTCGCGGCGCCCTCGCCCTGGAAGAACACCGGCACCCAGGAGTACTTGTCGGTGAAGCCCCAGATCGTGAAGGAGTCACAGCCCTTGACGTTGAGGCAGGCGACGAGGGTGCGGTTGTAGTAGTCCGCCTGCTTGGCGAGCATCTCCGCGGTCGGCACGCCGTTGGCCGGCAGGTCCATCCGCACGTCCAGCTCGGTGATGGCGGTGCCGAGACCGAGGGCGGCGAACCGCTTGAGGTTCGTCTCCAGGTCGCCGGGGAAGCCGTACCGGGTGCTGAGGTGGGACTGGGCCGAGAAGCCGTCGACCGGCACGCCCTGGGCGAGCAGGTCCTTGATCAACGCGTAGTAGGCGTCGCTCTTGGCGTTGACGCTCTCCACGTTGTAGTCGTTGAAGTACAGCTCGGCCTTGGGGTCGGCCTGGTGCGCCCAGCGGAACGCGTCCGCGATGATGCCGGGGCCCAGCTCGCGGATCCAGATGTTGTCGGTGGTGCGCAGCTTGCCCGAGTCGTCGAAGATCTCGTTGGCCACGTCCCACTGCTGGATCTTGCCCTTGTACCGGCCGACGACGGTGAAGATGTGCTCGCGCAGGATGGCGCGCAGCTCGTCGGCGGAGAAGTTCCCCTGCTCGAGCCACGCCGGGTTCTGGCTGTGCCACAGGAGCGTGTGCCCGCGGACGACCTGGTTGTTGCGCTGCGCGAACTTCACGATGGCGTCGGCCATGCCGAAGTTGTAGCGGTCGCGCTCCGGGTGGATGTACTCCCACTTCATCTGGTTCTCGGCGGACACCGAGCTGAACTCCTTGGCCAGCACGGCCCGGTACTCGTCGTCCTTGGTGAAGGGGTCGGGGTAGGGCTGCTGCTCGTGGTGGCCGCCACCGGCTGCGGCGGTGCCGATGTAGAAGCCCTTGGGCGCGGCCCAGCGGAGCGTGTCCTTCTTGGCGTGGCCCGGGGGAACCCGGTCAGCCTCGGGCGCGGCCGCGGCGGTGAGGGCCAGCGGCGAGGTCAACGCCATCGCGGTGAGCGCGGCGGTGACGAGTCGGATCGTTCTCATGGCGGTCTTCGCTTTCTCGGACGACTACGACGGCGGCGTTCGAAAGTTTCGTCATTGATCCGGCAATTTTCGAGATGCGCGGACCCTAAGACGCCCGCCGGGCGATCGTCAAGACCCAGTCAAGACGGCTCCGCGCTGGTGGAAGCCGTCGGTGCGTGGCCAGTATCTTATCCACAACAGACGCTGCCGACGAGATTTGAG